>DASUOZ010000782.1:0-2454 GCA_036276375.1 Pyrinomonadaceae bacterium
ACTTCAGTGAGTTTGAGCAGACGATCTCGGCGAGTTTGTCGGTACGATGCGCGGGTGTTTGTAGCACCGGGCGCATCTCATAGAGCACCACCGCTGCGCCCCTTCGCGCCGCCTGCCACGCTGCCTCGACGCCGGCCAAACCACCACCGATTACGTAGACTTGTTCACTCACTCTAGTTACCCCAATCGTTCAGCCACGACTCACGTTGCTTACGCCACGTTCACCGCGTCATCAATCCCCTGCTGGATCGCGCGCTTTCCGCTACACGCTTTTTTTCCCCTCATGGCTTCACGTTAGCAGGTGCGTCGATCTTATAGTCCTTTACGTCGCCTGAGAAATGTTTGTAATCGCTCCACTCGATCGTCTTGTTATAGTCCCCGCCTCCAAACAACAATACTTTCACGGAAAGATTAATTTGCGCGAACCGCGGCAGCCAAACGCCTTGCTCCATGCGCGTCTGTTCCATCACCAGCGCCGCGCCAGGCTTCAGCGAAGCGAGCAACCCGCCGGCGATCTTAAAACCCTCCGCCAGCCGCGCCTCGAGTCGCATCACCTGCTTGTCAGTCGGGTCGATCCACACAACACCGACGAGCTTCGCGATCAAACTCTCTTCGCGCGTCTTTGGCTTGAACCCTGCACGCGGGCGAAAGTCAAAAACGATGCTTTCGCGATCCTCGAAGCGTTCACGACGCGGCGACACGAAATCACACGCACGCAGAAACATTGAGATCGCCGGATCACCGTCTTCATCTTTCTTCTTCTTTTCGCGTTCAGCCCGTCGCTTGGCGGCTTCGGCGGCGTCTTTCTCCTTTTCGCGCTCGGCTTTCAGAAACTCCTCGTGCACGCGCTTCTCTTCCTTCGCCGCGCGTTCCGCGGAAAGAGACACACCGTTCTCGCTGATCAGCTTCACGACCGCCTCGCGATTCGGCAACGGGTAGACCTCGTAAACTTTCACTGTCTGCTTCTTGAGTTCGCCTTTGCTGCTGATCTCGCGATCGGTTTCGGTTTGTTTGAAGGAATACTCGGCGACACGATCTTCGAGCACGTCCTGATTGCGCGCGACCTCGAGTAGCAGTGCAGTGACGTCGAGCTTCTCTGTTGCGCCGGGTGGATCGAAGAGTTGATCGTCGATGCCGGTGTTGTACTTGACGCTTTGCAGAACGAGCGTGAGCTCGCCCGTGCCATCTACGTTCATGCGCACGCGATGCGGTTCGAGCACGCCGTTTTCGGTGCGATAGTCGTCGAAGACGAGGCGCGTCTTTCTCGCGTCGCTGGTGATCTTCGTGATCAGTTTTGTTTTGACGCTGAAGTAGTAATGCACGCGCGCGCCGGCCCGGGTCGAGAACTCGACGATGTAAGCGGGTTCGGAACCAAGATCGCCGAGCGACAGCACGCGTGCGAGCACATTTGCTTTCTTGAAGTCGATGAGCCGCGAGGCGGCGAGGGTGGTTTGGAGTTTTGCGGTTGCGGCTTCGAGACTCGTCAGCGTTCGGAGCTGTTTTTCGAGACTGATCTCCCAGGCGGAACGCGCGTTAGTTGCCGAGATGATTTGTCCGTCGTGGAAGGTCAGTTCGAAACGTTCGGCTGCGGGTGCTTTTCGCAGTGTGCGCGCGGTGCCGATTGGCTGGTTGTTGAGTTGGACGTTCCACTCGTACGAGGCGTCGCGCTGTGCGGCGACGACTTTCTTTCCGCCGCTTGCTTTGAAGTAGTCGGAGAGGATCTTCTCGACGGAAGGCAGTTTCTTAGGTCGCGGCGCAGGGCTTTGAGCAACCGCTGACACAGCGCTAACGAGGAGAATCAGAATCGAACAGACGATCGGACAGACGAGAAGCGCAGGGGGCGGTAGACGCATTGTTGAGTATAGCGGTTCGGGCTTTTTATTAATGCTTCGGATTTTTGGGCGGCGTCGTTTTCGACACTTTTTGTTTAGGTGTGGCCTTTTGCTTTTTTTCAGCCGCCTTCTGGTTTTGAAACTCGTGTTCGTTCAAATGACCACCGCGTATTTTGTATCGATCCACGTTTTTAGTTGCATCTTTCGCCATCGCTTGTACTCCTGCTTGACACTACAAATCCCGCGTTCGTATAGTGCAACACGTGTTCCGCACGCCTTAGCCGGCTTAGCTCAGTTGGTAGAGCGTCTGATTCGTAATTAGAAGGTCGCCGGTTCAATTCCGGCAGCCGGCTCCAAAAGAATCAAGTATTTACAGCCACTCGCGTGAGTGGCTGTTTTAGTGTTTGTGACGCAGCTGTGACGCGGTCGATTTGTGCGTGTTCAACTGCATTGCGTAGGCTGTCATCAGATGCGTGCGTGTAGCGCATAGACATCTGAATGTTTGAATGGCCCAACAGCCGTGCAATCGTTGTTACGTTGCATCCCGCGTCACCTAATCGCGTCGCAAACGTGTGACGCAGATCATGAAAGTGAAAGTCTTCTATGCCGGCCTCACTACACG
>DASUOZ010000783.1:0-5885 GCA_036276375.1 Pyrinomonadaceae bacterium
CCGGCGTGAAATCATCAGCGCTTCAGCAAACTGGACGCGTCCGTGGCGACTGCCAAATCCGGCCAGCGCACCGCCATGCTCTGACCCACTTTCAGACTGGACCAACACGAACTCAGCACGTCCAGGTGTTTACAGATCTCAACCAACTTACGGTCGTTAAGCGCACTCAATTCTTCCTCGCGCGCAACGTCTCGTACTTGCTTCGCCTGCGGAGCCATCGACTGCGAGACTGCTTTGAGATCGCCCGACCTCGATCTCGATAACCAGTGCTGCCAGCAAATGTATGTTGCTCGCTCTGACCGCGCGCAGTCGTCACGTCCTTCACGCAACAGTTTCCGGCCGCGCTCTTTCACACGATTTCTGACGCGCGCGATCTCGCGCGTGGTTTCGTGCTCGGTGAAGATTGGATGAAACGTTCCCGCGTCTCCGCCCGCCGCGAGTTGTCCGAAGATGGCATGGCTAAGGCCGAGCTGCGCCTCAACCACCATGTGCATCAGGTCGTGCGGGATCAACTGGTCGTAACCGGGCGCCGGATTCATCTCGAGATCCGGAAAGTCCGAACGCTTCGCCTCGACGGCGTACCCGCGCTCGCGTATGCGTCGAAACACGACGACCATCGGCTGCTCCGTTTTATGACTCCGATTACTCATTGCTACGTCCTTTGACAAAAGCGTCGACCATCTGATCGAGCGCCTGCTCACGCGTGATCTTGCCGTCGAGGTAGGCGGTCCAGATTGGCAGTTCCGCCTGCACCAACGATTGCAGACCCGGCCGCGTGAAAATTCCCTGGCTGTAAGGTTGATACGACGGAACGAGCAGGCGTTTCACGGTTTCGGAGCTCTGAATAAAGACCAGCATGTGTGGCCCATGCCGCACGACCACATCGTCCTCCTTGAAGCCTGCTTTTAGGAGCCGGTTGCGCAGTTCAACCAGAACGTTGCCGCTCCCCTTCGTCTCGAGGTCGAGCGCGTGAATCGCTTCGTGCAACACGGCGGTGAAGAGTTCCGGACCATCGTAGGTCGCGACGCTGATTACGCAAACGCCTCTCGTCTCGTCCTTGCCCCACATCGTGAACCCGCCTGGCCACGGAGTTTCGACCACGAGATAGACAGGCACGGTTGATTTTGCGTCGGTCATGCCGAGATGCCGCGTGAAGTAGTCGAACGCTGCCTGTTCTTTCGGACCGAGAGTGCGTTCGAGTTTGCGTGCTGCTTCTTCCAGTCGAACCTTGCGTTGCGGCCAGAGCTTCTCGTTGAAGGATTTTTCGAACGCGACCAGATTTCTTCCGAGCACCGCGAGCTGTTCGCGCAATGCTACGGTTTCGCCTTTCTTCGTCTTGTAGGTTTCGGGAGCCTTCTTGAACGCCGTTTCGGCCGCTGCGGCATTCTCGAGTTCAAACGTGATCTGATCGACCAGGGTCAATACCAGCGGTATCTGGCGAGCAGATTCAACGGCCGGTGTGAGCCCCTCGACGTCGGGCGGTTTTTCCGTTCCCGAGGAGAACCGGTACACGTAGAAGTAGAGATCGGCGAAAGGTGTGACCCTGAACTCCAGATGCCGCTTACTCGCTTGTTCTTTGATCGCCGGCTGCGAACTTGTGACCGCGGCGTTGCCGAATGCAGCCGACAGTAACAGGGCAGAGACAACGATCATGAGAGTTCTCGTCAATGTTCGAGTATGCGGCATGCTCTTTGTTAACTCCTTAGTTCGTGTCTTGCGGGCGAACCGTTACGATACAACCTAACGCGCCGAAATGCGCTCACGTCAGCGCGCGTTGAGTGCAACGGCACGATTCCCTTCCACGAGTTTATCGCCGTCTCAGGCAGATTCGTAATCGCGGCAGACCATAGCGCCAGCGGCTTGCCGGCAGTGCGGTTGTGGTTTGTGGCGGCGCGGTTGTAGGTCGACAACAACACGCGCTGATCGCACATGCACTCGATCAGTTTCGCGCGGCCGTAAGTCTTCTCGATCAGCACCGACATGCGCCACCCGACCGTGTACCACGGTCCCTGCACACCGAAAAACGAGAACCCCTTTTCGCGAATCTGATCGGCCGTCAGTTTGTCAGCCAGTATCTCCGTGAAAAACGCGTCTACCTTTTTCAGATCCTCGTTGAAGTTCGCTACGTCTTTGTCCCAACGCGCTCGCTCCTCTGCGCTACTCACCGCGTGCGGATGAACATTTGGACCACCCGCGGCCGCCAGCATCGCGAAACCTTCGCCAAACGCGCCGGCCCACCCAATCACTTTCTGCGCGTTCGGTGTTAGCTTTTCAATCTGCGCCACGACGCCTTTGCGCGGGCAAGTGCCGCTGTAGCCGATGTGATGCAACTCGTGCGCGAGTGTGTTCTCAAACTTTTCGCGACTAACCGCCGGGTCGAGGTAAAGAAAGATCGCCGGATCGGTTTTGACTTCAAAAACGAAACTGTTGTCGCGCGGCTTGATCACCGGATAGATCTTCGCGCGTATAGTCGCGTCTTTTGGCAGATAAGCGAGCGCAAGACGCGCCGATCGTGTTACGTCCGCATTGCGCCAGCGCGCCAGTGTCTCTGCTAAAGCCTCCGCGCGCGCAGCGAGTTGGTCAGAAAGCACAAACGTCTTGAAGTCAGCATCTTCAAACGAGCGCTGCATGGAGGCTTCGCGTTTTTTCAACCGCACGTAGCCTTCGCTCTGAAAAACGCGTTGCCAATCCGCATCGGTGATCGCTTCGCCGGCTTTCTTCTTGCCGAGAATCGCCAGCACTGCTTCGGCTTCGTCAGTGACGAGTTGCACGTTCACGGCCGCGGAGGCCGTACTTTGCGCCGCGAAAACCAGCAGCAGGCTACAGATGATCGTTCGTTTCATTTGCTTACTAAAACCCCGCCCAGTGGTGTTTTCTAACCAGAAGGCCGCCACTTATGAAACGCGTAATCCTAATCCCATTTGTTCTCTTTAGTCTGCAAACAACGACCGCAGGCCCGGCTGCCAACGTAGAAGCGCTGCTCCGTCGTGAAATGCGCGAGCGCCTCGGGCAGCTTTACTCGATATAGGCCGGGGTGGCAACTTTCTGCTACAGTTGAACCTCTCAGAATCCTTGAGGAGTCTTGAAGCATTGAATTTGCGCCTAATTTCAGCATTTTTCCTCGTTTTGGCCCTTGTCCTGCCGGCTACGCGCGCGCTCGCGCAGAACCCGTCAGCCGATGTCGTGATGGTGCTGCCGTTCGAAAATACGTCGAACCGCGCCGAGTACAACTGGGTCGGCGAGAGCTTTGCCGACGCGATCGCCGAGTTGTTGAATAAACCCGGCCTGATCGTCGTCTCCAGTGACGAACGCGAGTTGGCTTATCACCAGTTGCGGTTGCCGGAAACGGTAATTCCGTCGCGCGCCACCGCGATCAAACTCGCGCGCCAGGCGAAAGCGACCGTCATCGTGATTGGCAGTTATTCCGTCATTCCGCCACCGAAACCCGCCGGTGAGGAACCAAAAACCGAGAACAATCAGCAGAAACAACCCACTGACGCTTACGTGCAAGTCACCGCGCGCGTGATCAGAGTCAACGAAGGACGCACGATGGGCGAAGTGCTTGACGGCGGTTGGGCCACACGACAGTTTGACTACGGCGGTCCGCTGACGACGCTGCAGGACATCCACGGCCGGCTCGCATACCAGATTCTTTATCAACGCGACAAGGCGCTTCCCTACTCGCAAAATCAGATCGTTCAGGAAGCAACCAAGATTCCGCAGAAGGCCTTCGAGGCTTATGTGAAGGCGGTACAGTTGAACCTGCGTGACGAAGTGCGCGCGCGCTATCTCAAGAACGCGATGCACTACTACGCTGAAGCGCTCGGCGGCGCGGTGTATCCGCAGGCAGCTTTTGAGCTCGGCCGTGGCTACATGAGTCTGGGTAACTGGAAAGACGCGACCGAGTACTTTTCCAAAGTACAGAAGAAAGAACCGCACTACGCCGAGGCGGCTTTCTACGCGAGTCTCGGCTATACGAAACTCGGTGATTACGGGCGCGCCCTGGCGACAGTCGTGCCGCTTTCGTCCGACCTACCGCTGATCGGCGTCTTCAACAACGCCGGCGCCGTGGCCGTGCAGGCGGCGCGTGAAAACAAGAACGAAGCGGAACGTACACGGCTGCTGACCCAGGCGACGGACTTTCTGAAGAGCGCTTCCGACTCCGCGCCAAACGATCAGATGGTCCACTTCAACTACGGCTACGCACTGTTTCTGAGTGGAAAGTATGGCGAGGCTGCCGAGCACTTTCGCCCTGTCATTACTGCGGATCAACGCGACGGTCAGGCCTATTTTCTGTTTGCCAAATCGCTGGCCAAGACTGGTAAGACCGAAGCCGCCGCGGCCGCTGACGATCAGGCCCGGCGCTATCTACAGAGTGCCTACGCGAAGTGGGAAACTGAGTGGCAAAAGTCGCAATCGACCCGCGCCGTCACCGTGCGCATGCGTGACGTGCTGAATCGCGAAGAAGTTTTCAGAATCAATCGGGAAAACAGCATGGCGGAAGTAAACTCGCCGAGCTCAGCCACACAAGATCTGCTCATCAAAGCGCGCGATCTCTACCAGGCCGGACGCGATGAAGAAGCGCTGCCGGAACTGCATCGCGTCGTGATGATCGAGCCCACCAACGCCGAAGCTTACCTGCTGAGTGGCCGCATAAACCTGCGCCGCAGCGATCAGGAAGCCGCGATTGCCGCTCTCAAGACCGCGATCTTTTGGGACCCGAAACTGATCGACGCCCACATTCTGTTGGGCAGGATCTTTCTCGACCGCGGCGATCGCGGTGAGGCGCGGAAGTACGCGCTGAGCGCGATCACGATCGACCCGAATAACCAGGAAGCGATCGCGTTGCAGCGGCAAGTGACGATGGGCAACTGACACGTGTTGTACCTGAAGTTCCTGAAAGAGATCGTTACCGCCAGAAATAGAAAACGGCGTCCTCGTCTTCCCGCCGTTTCCTCGACTGCAATTGTCAACTCCGATCTGAACCCGCGTGGGTCAGTGCTCGCGGGTGGGGAGTTGTGGGCCGCCGAAACGACCGGCGGCAACACGGTTCGGACCGACACGAGAGTGACGATTGTCGGGTTTCGGAATCACCTTCTACTCGTTGAACAGCGCTCGTAAGTCATTCGTGGCACAGCGTGTGCTCAAGGGAGAACCGGCACGACACGGAACAGACAAAACGTCGACCGTGCCCCCGCCGCCAACATCCCCTGAGCGCCGCCTGCCGCTGCGCCAGCCACCTTCCGAGCGACCCTTCAGTGCTTCCCCCCGATACGCAGACTCGGTCAGAAATGACCGGGTCTTCCCGCATTTAAAGCCTCTCTGATCTCAAGAATTCCTCAGTCTTGCTTTTAGGCCCGGAAAATTGCTTTACCGAAATTTGTCACTTTGCCGGTGACGTTTTCTGTCTTTTTGCGTCAAAACCCGGCGTTTTGACGACTCGCAATCAGCCTGATTGCTGTAGGCGAAAAATTTTTTTCTGTTCGTTTGATAAACTTCACGCGAATGCAGTTACGCGTCGTGTTACCGAAGCGAGTTGAATGGGCGGCAGCCGTTTTGACGGCGATACTTCTCATCCTCTCTTTCCCTGACTTCGAATTCTCTTTTCTCGCGTGGGTCGCGTTGGTCCCGTTGATATACGTGATCGTGCGCAGTCCACACCCCGGCCGTGCTTTTGTGCTCGGGTGGGCAGCCGGCACAGTTTTCTTTTACGGCTCGTGTTATTGGCTGACCTACTCGATGATCCACTACGGTGGACTGCCGCGACTGGTCGCCTATCTATTGTTGATACCAGGCGCGCTTGTCGTTGGAGTCTTCCCGGGTCTGTTCGCGCTGGTTTTAGCGCTTGCCGTCAAGAAGTGGGGACAGATGGCGCTGTTGCTGGC
>DASUOZ010000784.1:0-7507 GCA_036276375.1 Pyrinomonadaceae bacterium
CTCGTGCACCCGCGCCTCGCGATCGGGCAGGCGATTGCCGAGGAACGCGAGATCGACCGCGAACGCGTCGCAGGGCTCCACCGGGTGGTGCGTGGTCGGATCGAGCGCGTTGTAGATGGGCACGCAGCATGCCGCGCCGAATTCGCTGTAGGCCCGAACCACGGGATCGCCGCCGCCGTACGTCAGGATCAAGTCGTACTGCGGAATCTGATCCGCGAACGGATCCGCCGCGTTCGCCTTAACACGATCGAGCGTCGCGGGCGCATCGACGTCCCAGTAAAGAGATAGTGTGTGAGTAGCTTTAATTTCGAGAACTGCGGATTCCAAAAACCGATCGTAGACACCGACGCCGCTCGTTTTAATCAAGAGGTCCACGCCGTGAGCGTGCTCGAGTGCGCGTAAGACGCCGTGTTGGTGGTTGTCGACCGGGTAGACGACCACCGACGCCCAGTCGGGATCGGGAATGTCGCGGTGCTTCTGCCGATCGTAAGCGTCAGGTTCGTAGAACGTGACGCGGTGGCCCAGACGGTGCAGCGCCCGAATGATGCCGCGATAGTAGGTCGCGGCGCCGTTCCAGTAAGCCGATACCAAACTCGATCCGAAAAATGCGATGTTCATGCTGTCGCCACCAATTGCCGAGTCTCCGCTACCACTTCCGCATAGATCGCCAGTAGTTCATCGACGCGATGTGCGCAGGTGTGGCGTTCCGTAATCGTGCTGAGACCGTGCACCGCCAGGTCTTCCGCAAACGAAGCGTCGGTCAACACTTTGCGAATGAGCTCTTTCATCTCGTGGCCGCTGCGCGCCACGACGTAATCGCGTCCGGGCGTAAAAAGGTGTTCCGCGTCGTGCCACGGCGAACAGATCAGCGGAGTGCCGCAAGCGAGCGCTTCAAAGGGTCGAATCGTGGGAATGCCCGGCAGTTCGCGCACGTAAGGACGCCGGGGAACGTGTAACGTCAAGCGCGAAGCAGCGAACACTTCCGGAACTCGATAATTCGGCAGCCAGCCACGAAAACGAATGCCTGCCTCCGTAAGCGCGGCGATGGCGTCAGCCGGATACCTGACTCCATAAACTTCCGCGTGAAGTTTCAGATCTTTGACCGGCCCAATCAGAAACTCGTTCAGCTCCGCGGTGCGCTCGTCGTCGCCCCAGTTGCCAATCCAGACCAGATCCAACGTGCGCGGGATCCCCGGCAGCGGATGAAACACGCGCACGTCCGCCGCTTCGTGCCAGGTCCACGCGCGTTCGCTCCAACCCTTACTCAAATACCGGTCGGTCAGCACCTGACCGTAAGCCAGCACGCCGTCGTAATCCGTCAGGCTGAAGGGAAGCGTGTGTTTGCCCGCGAGCCGATGATGCGTGTCGTGAAAGAGCAGGACGAAATTTCGCTTGCGGCGGCGGTACTCGCCGAGGCGATGGATCAATGCGGGCTCGTTCCACTCATGAACGATCACGAGGTCCACCGCGCGCAGCGCCGCGTCGAGATCCAGGTGGTCCAGGTCATAACGCGTGCTGTCGAGTTGTGGATAAGCCTGTTCAAATTCAACGAACGGCGACCAGCCATGCTCCGCGATCAGGTTCTCCACACTCCACGAATTGCGCGGCTCATACACGTCCACCTTGTGACCGCGCGCGAGCAACTCGGAGACGATGCCACGCAGAAAGTGCGCGTTTCCGTGGTTCCAGTCCGAGATCAGCGATTGATAAAACAGCGCTACACGCACTGGGCAAGACTCTCCTTTCCTTGAAAGGCTCGTGACTGGGCCAGCAAGTCTTTGTACGCCGCCAGATAGTTCCGGGCCATGCGCTCGCTGGTAAACAGCAGCGCTCGCTCGCGTGCCCGGCGCGCCATTTCGCGGCGGTAGTTATGGTTTCTGATGAGCTGAAGCAGTTCGGTTTTCAACGCGTGACGATCGCGCGGATTCACGAACACCGCAGCGCCGTCCCACACTTCACGCAGCGAAGCGATGTCGCCCAGCACCAACGCACAGCCTGACAGACCCGCTTCGAGCGGCGTGTAGCCAAAAGGCTCGTAGAGCGCGGGCAGGACGTAGATCGCGGCGGCGCCAAACCAGTTGCGCAAGTCCGATTGCGCCAGTGGACCAAGCGAGTAACACTGCCCTGCGACCGTGTGCGTCTCTTTCGTCGTGTGCGGGGCCGCGGAATCACCGGCGAGGAAAACAGGCCACGACAACTCACTCGCGATCTCAGCAACCGCCGAGACGTTCTTTGCCTGGTCCCATAGCCGGCCCGCAGACATGATGATGTGTTGTTTTTCCAGCGGCCGGAACGAGGCGGACTCGCGACCGTTGGGAATGACACGCGCGTTGTAGATCCTGCCGTAGTGCGTCTCCAGTGCGCGCAGCATGGCAGCCGTCGGTGTCACGACCCGGTGCGCCTCCCGCAGACCGTTGCTCACCTCGGTTTTGTAGTGTTCCCACTCCTGCGGTGGCGCGTCATTGTGTACGGCGTGCCACCAGGAAAAAACGCACGAATGTCCGGCGACGAGGATCGGCCTGGCCCAGGGCAGACTCGCGTGCGCGTAACCGTTCAGATGGATCACGTCAGGGCACAAACGCGTCGCCAGATGCAACAGCCACTCACCCGCGCGTTTCACATCCGACCAACAGTCAGACATCCACTCGAGCTTGTAGTCGCTCTTGAAGAGACTCAGATTCGCAATCTGCTCCGCTTCATTTCGTTGCGCGGACGTCGGTGGAGGGCCCATCAGTGCCAACTGCACTTCCACGCCGTGAGGCTCAAGCGCACGCGTGAGTTCGAGAGCGTAAGTCCAAACTCCGCCGACAGTATCGGCAGTCATGAGAATTTTCATCGGGGTCCTGGTCATTTTCGTCCGCGTCCGTAAATGTCATCAATGATTTCTGCAACCGTTATCAATCGTTCGATTGCCGGGTCGTAATTCTTGTTAGCAGCCAGTTTGCTGATCCATTCCAGCATCGCCAGACCGCCCCACCGCCACTGCGAATCGGCCGGACCAGACAGCGTTTCGCTTTCCGTGCCGTGGAAACGCTCGGCGACAAAGTCGTAGAACGAGCCGTCGACGTTGTGTAGTGAAGCCCCGCCCGCGGTGCCGTAGAAAGTGACTGCGATGTCGGCCATGCGACCAGCATGAAGGTTCCAGGAACAACTCAGATCGATCGTCGTGCCGTCAGCCGTCTCGATCAGCGCGGTCGCGTAATCCTCGACTTCGCGACTGTCTTCCGGCAGCAACCGCCCGGCCGAGAACAACGTCCCTTCAGTGCGGGCGATCAGCGGATGTTGTAGTGGTTCGAGTGCGAGCTCGATCAGGTGGACTCCTAAATCCAAAACACAGCCGCCGCCGGACATGTCGTAGTCGCGAAACCACACTTTGTCGGGTCCGTACGCATTGTGAAATCTCGCCTCGACCGCAAATATTTTTCCAAGCGCGCCGCTCTTCACGAGCGCATTGACCTCTTGCATCGCGGGAATCTTTTGATAAGAGAGATCGACCCCGAGCAGTCGCCTGGCGTTTCGCGCGACCTCGATAATGTTGGTTGTTTCGACGGCATTGCGGCCCAGCGGCTTCTGGCAGAACACAGCGAAACCGCTGTTGAGTGCGGCAACGGACTGTTCGGCGTGAAAGCGATTCGGCGTCGCGATTACGACGCCGTCGAGCTCATGATCGAGCAACTCCGCGAACGAAGAGCACACCGCGGCCCTGGGCGCGAGCTCTTGCGCATCCTTGACCGCGGCCGGCGTGACGTCGTGGAGCGCGCAGACTTCCGCTGCGCGCGCCTGGACCACGGATTCCAAACGGGTCCGGCCAATCCATCCCAGTCCGGCGAAACCGAGCCGTGGCTTGTGGGCGAAGTCGGGTTCACTCATACGACAATCAGCCCCTTGATAAATCCTTCCTGCGAATTTGCGAGCGCCTCAAACGCTTGTGGTAGCTGTTCGAGACTGAACCTGTGTGTGTAGAGCGGCAGCGGATCGATGACGCCCGCCTCAACTGCCGTGATCGCGCTGCGGATACCTTCGACGTAAACATCGGGCTTTCGTTCGTGCGCATTGATCACGTCGAGCCCGCGCCAGTTCCAGAGCTGCATGTTGACCTGTCGTGGTCCATCCTGGTGATATCCGGCGATGACGAGCCGTCCGCCTTCGCTCGTCAGGTCGCTCGCGAGATCCAGCGACTGCTGCGTTCCGGCCGCTTCGATAACGCAGTCGCAACCGCGGCCCTTAGTCAGTCGTTTCACCACCTCCAGTGCTCTCACAGACTCAATCGCCGCGGCTGCGCCAAATTGCTCCGCCATTTTTAGCGACGAACGGCGGCGTGAAATCGCGAGTACTCTGGCGCCCACACGAGCGACAAGTTGGACCAACAACGTGCCGAGAAAACCTACGCCGACAATCGCGACGGTCTCGTCGGGTGTGATCGTGGCTCGTCCGAGAATGTTGAGCGCACAGCCCAGTGCTTCACCTGGAAACGGCTGGTGGTCCAGGAACCCAGGGAGTCGAACAACTTGCGCCGCGGGCGCAAAGTCGTATGCGGCAAAACCATGTGAAGAGAGCATTGCTACCCGATCGCCGGGCGCGAGATCGCTGATGCCTGCACCGGTTGCATCGATGCGTCCCCATGCCTCATGACCTGGCGCGCCCGGTTCAATCGGATATTCAAACCACGGTTTTCCCTCCCACAGCGGCAAGTTCGACGCACAAACACCGCAACCTTCGATTCGTACGCGAACTTCGGAAACGCGTGGCTCGCGAAACTCCACTTCACGGAGCTCGAGCCGGCCGGGAGCAGTGATCACTGCTGCGCGACCCCGGACAGTCGGGATAGCGGCTGCCGCTTTCATTTGAGCTACAGGTTGCATTAGATCTTCCGCGCTGCAACTGCATGTAGAGCTTCGCTTACACCAACAACCGGAACGGCGGGATAGTACTGGCCGCTCGCCATCAACCACTCGTAAAGTCGTCGCACGCCGTCACGCACGCCCACTTTCGGTTTCCAACCGGTTAACGCGGCAAACTTGCCGGTGTCCGCCACGTAGTAACGCTGGTCCGCGGCGCGCCAGCTTTCGAATTCAATCGAAAGCTCGCCGCCGTGAAGCTCAGTGATGAGGTCCAATAACTCGAGCAGGCTGATCGTGTTTGCCGGACCACCACCGATGTTGAAAGCACTCCCCGAGAGCCGGCGCATGTGCTGTTGGGCCAACAGAAGCGCATCGACGAGATCTTCGATGAACAGAATGTCGCGCACTTGTTTGCCGTCGCCGTAGATCGTGATCGGCTTGCTCGTGATGGAGCGAATCATGAAATGCGCCACCCAGCCCTGATCCTCGTTGCCATACTGGTGTGGCCCATAAATACAGCTCATGCGGAAGACCAGCGCCGGGATGCCGTAGGTGCGCGCGTAGTCGATGACGTACTGGTCGGCCGCTCCTTTCGAGCAACCATACGGGCTGTGAAAATCGAGCGGGCGGTTCTCGGCGATACCGCGTTCGCGAATGAAGGAGTCAACGGGCGCGTAACGAGTAGCGCCGTCAGTGAACTGAATATCGCCGAGAGTGCCGTAAACCTTGTTGGTTGACGTAAAGATCAGTGGCGGTGGATTGTCGGTGCCGCGGATCGCTTCCAGTAAATTCAGCGTGCCACGCGCATTGATCTCAAAGTCTTCGATCGGATCCGACAAGCTCGAAGTCACCGCCACTTGCGCCGCGAAATGAAATACTTGCGAGGCATCTTTCACGGCTTGTTTGATATTTGAGAGGTTACGAACGTCCGGAACCTCGATGTCTACCATGTCGCCGTGCGTTTCGATCAGCCAGCGAAGGTTTCGTTCAACACCCGAACGCGAGAGATTGTCGAGCAAGCGCACGCGATGCCCGGCCGAGAGCAGCCGGTGCGCAACGTTCGAGCCGATGAAGCCGGCGCCGCCGGTTATGAGAATTGGTTTTGACTTACCGTTTTTATGAACGGGCGTGGCGGTTAAGATTTTCAGGTTTTGATGGCGGCCGTTTCCGTTTGCATCAGCTTTCGTTTGTCCCCTTGTCATGTTGTTACCCTTCCTACGAAGCCGTACGCGGTGCTCAGCTACTGCAATCCACAAATGAGTCCTCGAAGGTGAGCGAAAGTACATGCGGTCCACCGTGATATCGGTACGTTGGCGTACCGCGACTTCAGAAGTGTGAGCACTGTGAACAAATTGTGAGGAACTCACAGGTGAAGCAGTGGATGGTTCTGGGATGAGTACTGGTGCCTGATGATGGCGTAGCAGCTACAGGACTCTTTCTCGAGCCCCTTGCGATCGAGAAAACGAATGCGGCCACGCACACATTGGATCAGTCCGCTGTCCTGCAATTGATTTGCAGCCTGCGTGACGGTAGCGCGGCGCGTGCCAAGTAAATGTGCCAGCAAATCCTGAGTGATGCGGATCTCCGCAGTGGTTACGCGATCATCGATCATCAACAGCAGACGCGCCAGGCGGGCTTTTGGCGTGTGGTAACGATGGCAAGCGGCGAGTTGCGCACTCTGCGCCAGCAGCGCGTTCGCGTAATTCAGCAATACCTCGCGAATGCGACTGGTGCGCTTGGCTTCTTTCTTCAACACCGCCGCGGGCAGACGCAATGCTTTGCCTTCGGCGAGGATCATTGCTTCACTGTTGGAATGTTTCGCGCCCATGAGAATCTGCGCACCCGCCATTCCTTCGTTCCCGATCAACCCGACTTCCACTGTTGCTTTCGCGTCGACGGAGCTGATCAGAACGACGATGCAATCGAGTGGAAAGTAGACGTAGTTGATCTCTTCACCACTGGCGTAAACGGATTCTTTAGCGAAGAGCGTGAGTATTTCGAGTTGCGGAAGCAGACGAGCACGATCTCGTTCTGCTAGAGAAGCCAACAATCGATTTTCCTGCCAACGCTTTTCGCTGTCTTCGCGCAATACTCCTCCGGCAGCAACAGCAAATGAGACTTTGGAGGCGTAATGTACGCTTGCAACTATGTACCTTCGGTTCGCTGCCGTACCTTATGAAGAAAACACGATATTGCCGAAACGATTAAGCAGTATGGTGCCTGCGCATGAACATTGATGGGTGGATGGAAGCGATGCTGCGCGGCGACTTTGCCGCGGCCTGGAAGATTAGCGACGGCCTCCTCACGTGCAAGCAAGATCGTCGCGTGCCGAGACACGAACAGAGCATCTGGGACGGAACACCCGTCGCGGGAAAGCGGGTATTAGTGCGCTGCTACCACGGGCTCGGCGACACGATACAGTTCATCAGGTACGCAGCTTTGTTGAAGCGCGTAGCTGCTGAGGTAATCGTTTGGGTGCAACCTTCTTTGATCCCTCTGCTGCGCAGTGTTGCCGGTATCGATCAACTGCTTCCGTTGCACGAAGGAGAACCTGACGTCGCATACGACGTGGACGTTGAACTCAACGAAATGCCTTTTGTGTTTCGCACGACGCTCGAAAACATTCCGGCTGACGTTCCTTACCTGCGCGTCGACTCCGACTCCCG
>DASUOZ010000785.1:0-2275 GCA_036276375.1 Pyrinomonadaceae bacterium
GGGCGCTTCTCGTTCTGTGTTTGTTCGAGCGCGCGTACGATCTCGATGGCTACGCGATTTCCCCAAACGAGACCTTCGAGCAATGACGTCGAAGCGAGACGGTTCGCGCCGTGCACACCAGTGCAACTGATCTCGCCGATGGCATACAGGTTGTCGATCGTCGAACGGCCCCACTCATCAACCAGAACGCCGCCGCAGAAGTAGTGCGCTGCCGGCACGACCGGCACCGGCTCGAGCGAAATGTCCAGGCCCACTTTCAAACATTCCTGATAGATAAAAGGAAAGCGCTCGCGAATCGCGTTCGCGGGCATGTGCGAAGCGATGTCGAGCAACACATACGAGAACCCGTTCGCTTCCATTTCGTGATGGATTGCGCGCGCCACGATGTCGCGCGGCGCGAGATCTTTCCATTCCGGCGAGTATTTGTGCATGAAGGGGCGCAGATCCGGCGTCAGCAACACGCCGCCCTCCCCGCGCACTGCTTCGCTGATCAGCAAACCTTCCGCGCCGGGCGCCGCGAGCGCCGTGGGATGAAACTGGACGTACTCAGCATTCGCGATCCGCGCGCCGGCCCGATGGGCCATGGCCAAACCGTCGCCCCGCGCGCCAACCGGATTCGTGGTGTTGCGATAAATGCGTCCGAGACCGCCGGTCGCCAAAACTGTCGCCCGCGCGAGATAACGATGCACGGTGCTCTCCTCGCGATCGAAGACGTAGCAACCGTGACACGAAACTTCGCGATAGTTGTCGAGCGGATCGCGCGAGTGGTGCGGAAACGTGATCAGGTCTACGGCTGTCGCGCCTGACTTGATCTCGATGTTTGGAAAGTCGCTGAGCGCGCTAATCAGGCCGTTGATGATCGCACGGCCGGTGGCGTCGCCGACGTGCAGTATGCGGCGGCGCGAATGTGCAGCTTCCTGCCCCCAAACCGGCGCGCCGTCGTCATCACGATCGAAAACGACTCCGGCTTTCTGTTCGAGCACTTCGTTGAGCAGCGGTGGTCCTTCGGTCGCGAGAATGCGCGCGGCTTCGGGCGAGCTCACGCCGGCGCCCGCGGCGATGATGTCGTTAAACAGCAACTCGGCGCTGTCGTCAGGACCGCGGCCGATGATGCCGCCTTGCGCGTAACGTGTGTTTGACTCGTGGGTATCAGGCGCGCGAGTGATGATGGTGATGTGGCGATTGGGATTGCGCGCCAGCCGGAGAGCAGCGGTTGCGCCCGCGATGCCGCAACCGATGATTAGCACCTCTGTTTCAGCCATATTTAACGATCAGTCTTCACGACCAATCTGGAGCATGCGTTCGACGGAACGCAGCGCTCGCTGGCGCACGTCTTCGTCGATGACAATTTCAAACTGCTCTTTCTGCAACGATTCGAGCGTGTCTTCGAGCGTGATCTGATTCATGTGTGGACAACGCACACTGCACAATCGCAGCATTTCCTTGTCGGGGTTCGCTGCCGCGATGTTATCGCCCATCGAACACTCAGTCAGCAACAGATAGCGCGGCGCGCGCGTTTTCTCGACGTAGCGAATCATCGCCGTCGTGCTGCCCGAATAGTCTGAAGCGGCGACAACTTCCGGACTGCACTCCGGATGGGCCAGTATCACAACATCCGGAAACTGCTGGCGGACGTTTTGAATATCTTCGACGCTGAACTTCTCGTGGACTTCGCAACGTCCGGGCCAGCCGATCATCTCGTAATCGAGATGCTCAGGAAACTGATGGCGCGGCTCCCGAGTGGGAAAGATGATGCGCTTCCCTGTTTCGCGCGCGACGTTGCCGGCGAGATATTCATCGGGAATGAAAATGACCTTGTCCGTTTTCAACGAGTTAACCACGTCGACCGCGTTCGATGAAGTGCAACAGATGTCAGTCTCCGCTTTCACGTCGGCGTACGTGTTGATGTAAGTCACGACCGGCACGCCGGGGAATCGCTTCTTCAACTCGCGCACGTCTGCGGCGGTGATGCTCGCCGCAAGCGAGCAACCGGCTTTCTCGGAAGGTATCAACACCTTCTTTGTCGGATTGAGAATCTTCGCGGTCTCCGCCATGAACTTCACACCGCAAAAGACGATGATGTCTTTGTCAGTCTCCGCGGCTCTACGGCTGAGCTCGAGCGAGTCGCCGACGAAATCCGGAATCGAGTGAAAGAGTGCGGGCTCCATGTAGTTGTGACCGAGTATGACAGCGTTCTTCTCGACTTTGAGTCGATTGATCTCAACCGCCAGCTCGGCTTTAAGACGCAGTTCGAAGTCGGGCACGGTGTCGGACA
>DASUOZ010000786.1:0-4684 GCA_036276375.1 Pyrinomonadaceae bacterium
CTTACCGGCGAACGACATCACAGTGGTCCATCGTTCGGACGGCAGCGGCACCTCCGCCGTGTTCACTGATTACCTTTCCAAGGTCAGCGCGGAGTGGAAAGAGAAGGTCGGATCGGGTACGTCGCCGAGTTGGCCAATTGGTCTCGGTGGCAAAGGTAACGAAGGTGTAACGGGTCAGGTCAAGAACACGCCGAACACGATCGGCTACGTCGAGTTGGCGTACGCGGTGCAGAACAAACTGCCGGTGGCCCACATTAAGAATTCGAGCGGCAGTTTCGTCGAACCATCGATTGATTCAGTCACGGCAGCGGCGGCCGCGTCAGCGGCAGAAACGCCCGAAGATCTGCGCGTGTCCATAACCAACGCGACGGGCGCGCAGGCTTATCCGATTGCGAGTTACACCTACATCCTGGTCTACAAAGACCAGAAAGACGCCGCCAAAGGAAAGGCGCTGGTCGACTTTCTCTGGTGGGGAATCCACGACGGCGAGACCTTCGCCAAAGACTTGCAATACGCGCCATTGCCGGCCGACATCGTGAAACGCGCGGAAGCTAAGATCAACGCCATCACGTCAGGAGGTTCACCCCTCAGACAAAGCTGACGTTATGAGCTCGGCGCAGCAACACGTCAACCCGAACTTTGTCGGACAGGTCTCCACCTGGCGCCGGGTGCTTTCGCCGACCGGAAATACCGGCGACGCAATCTTTCGCGTGCTGATGCTCGCAGTCGCGCTCCTGATGGTGGCGATTGTGGTCGCGATGGTGATTGCCTTGACGTGGGATTCGATGCTCTCGCTGCGCCAGTTTGGCTTCGGGTTTCTGACCAGCCAGCGTTGGGATCCGATTAAAGGCGAATTTGGCGCTTTGCCGTTTATCTACGGCACGGTTGCTTCGTCGCTGATCGCGCTTGTGATCAGCGTTCCGTTTTCATTGGGTATTGCGATCTTCCTGGTCGAGCAGGCGCCGCACTGGCTGGCGCGGCCCGTCGGTTTTCTCGTGGAACTGCTGGCGGCGATTCCCTCAGTGGTTTACGGACTCTGGGGCATTTTCGTATTGGCGCCGTTCCTGCGAAATTACATCCAGCCGGCACTCGCAACTACGCTTGGTTGGCTGCCGCTCTTTAAAGGACAGATCACTGGTATCGGCTTGCTCACAGGAGGGATCATTCTCGCCATCATGGTCACGCCGATCATCTCCGCCGTGGTGCGCGATGTGTTGGCCGCGGTGCCGGGTTCGCAGCGTGAAGCCGCGCTCGCACTCGGTGCTACCAAGTGGGAGATGATTCGGGTGGTGTTGGTAAACGGCGCTCCCGGCATCGCGGGCGCCGTGATTCTCGGTCTTGGTCGCGCACTTGGCGAGACGATGGCGGTAACGATGGTCATCGGCAATCGTGCGGAGATCAGTCTTTCGCTTTTCGATCCGTCGTACACGATTGCGTCCGCGATCGCGAACGAATTCACGGAAGCGACCGGTGATCTGTATCTGAGCTCCCTCGTGGAGCTCGGATTGATTCTGTTTCTCGTGACGTTTGTAGTGAACGGCGTCGCGCGCGTGCTGGTGTGGAACGTGACGCGAAAGAACGGTGGAGTCGGCAGGGCTGCGTAATGGACCAGTCGGACAGAATTCGTCGTGCGAATAGCGCGGTTATGACGGGCCTGACGGCGTTGTGCACGCTGCTCGCCGTCGGTGCGTTGCTGGTGATTCTGTCGCATATCGCGTGGCAGGGAATCGGCTCGCTTAACGTTCAATTTTTGACTGACGTTCCGCGGCCCGTAGGCGAAGGCGGCGGCATTGGCAACGCGATTTTGGGTTCCGTCGTGTTGTTGCTGTTGTCTTCAGTAATCGGTTTGCCGTTGGGGATCTGTGTTGGCGTTTATCTCTCGGAGATTGGTCGCGGCCGGTTCGGCGGCGCTGTTCGCTTTATAGTGGACACGCTGACGGGCATTCCGTCGATTGTGACCGGCGTGTTTGTCTACGCGATCCTGGTGTTGCCGATGAAGCACTTTTCGGCGTGGGCCGGTGGCGTCGCGCTCGCGCTGATCATGATTCCCATCGTCGCGCGCACGACGGAAGAGATGCTGAAGCTCGTGCCGCATAGTTTACGCGAAGGCGCGTTGGCGTTGGGCGCGCCGCAATGGCGCGTGACATTGGGGGTGGTGATTCCCGCCGCCGCGCCCGGAATTGCCACCGGCGCCATGCTCGCGATCGCGCGTGTCTCGGGCGAAACGGCGCCACTGCTGTTTACCGCTTTCGGGAGCCGGTTCTTCCCGACGTCGCTAAACGAACCGATCGCGTCGCTCACGGTGCAGATCTACAACTACGCGATCTCGCCGTATGACGAGTGGCACGCGCAGGCGTGGGCCGCGACGCTGGTGCTGATGACGCTAGTCCTGGGAATAAATATCATCGTGCGTTTTCTGACGAGGAAGAGGTTCTAACGTTCATGCCGGTTCAAACTGAACCTCCAAAAATCGAAGTTGGCGCGAGGCGCGATAGTTCAGCTCCGCTCTCGAGCGGTGGCCCGGCGAAAGTGTCCGTTCGCGATCTGAATTTCTTCTACGGCAAGGTGCAGGCGCTGCACAACATTTCAATCGATATTCCCGAGCGCGTCGTGATGGCCTGCATCGGTCCATCAGGCTGCGGCAAGTCGACGTTTTTGCGCACGTTGAATCGCATGAACGACGTGATTCCCTCGACGCGCGTCGCCGGGCAGGTCTTGATCGACGATCACGATATTTACGCGCCGGGAACAGACGTCGTTGAGTTGCGGCGTAAGGTCGGAATGGTGTTTCAGAAGTCGAATCCGTTTCCCAAGTCGATCTTCGACAATGTTGCTTATGGTTTGCGGATCAACAAGCTGACAAGCAGTGGTTCGGAACTGCACGGGCGCGTGGAACAGGCGCTAAAGGACGCGGCGTTATGGAATGAAGTGAAAGATCGTTTGAAAACCTCCGCGCTGAGTCTTTCCGGCGGCCAACAGCAGCGTCTGTGCATCGCGCGAGCCCTCGCGATTCGCCCCGAAGTCTTGCTGATGGACGAGCCGGCCTCGGCGCTTGATCCGATCGCCACCTCCAAAATCGAAGAGCTGATCTTCGACTTGAAGAAGCAGTACACGATCGTGATCGTGACCCACAACATGCAACAGGCGGCGCGCGTTTCCGATACAACAGCGTTTTTCCTAATGGGTAAGTTGATCGAAGTCAATGCGACTGAGAAGATGTTCACGGCGCCAAATGAAAAGTTGACCGAGGATTACATTACGGGAAGGTTTGGTTGATTAGGTAGTTATGGATCTGCACCGGCATCTCGACGACGAATTGAGTTCTCTACGCGATCGTGTGCTCCTGCTGGGTGGGGAAGCAGAGCAGGCACTCGAGCGCGCCATGCATGCGCTGACCGCGCGCGACAGCGAGGTAGCCCGCGAGGTACTCGAGCATGACGATGAAGTCGATCACCTCGAAGTGGAGATCGATCGCCAATGCATCGATATCATCGCGCTGCGCCAGCCGGCGGCTCGCGACCTGCGCTTCGTGATTTCCGTAGCGAAAATGGCTCCGGTGCTGGAACGTATCGCCGATCACGCCTGCAACATCGCCCGCACGGCGCTCGATTTAAACAACGAGCCGGAGCTCCGGTCGGTAGTCGACCTGAACCGCATGTCGGATCACGCGTTGAAGATGCTGCGGGCCGCGCTCGACGCCTTTACTTCCAACGATGCGGCGCTGGCGCGCGAAGTAATCAAGAGCGACAGCGAGATCAACGATCTCTACAACCACAGTTTTCATCACCTGATCGAACTGATGGTCAGTGAACCAGCCACGGCCACACGCGACGCGCGCTTGCTCTTCGTCGCTAAACACCTTGAACGAATCGGCGACTACGTCACTGACATTTGCGAGCTAACCGTCTACATGGCCGAAGCCGCGTTTATCAAACACACGACTTAATCATGACCCGCCCAATCCTGATCATCGAGGATGACGCCGACATTTCCGAGAGTTTGAAATACAACTTCGAACGCGAAGGACTGCCGGCGATCACCGCGCCCACGGGAGAAGCGGGCTTGTCTGCGGCGTTGAATGAGCGCGAATCGCCGCGCTTGATCATTCTGGATCTGATGTTGCCGGGCATGAGCGGAATCGAACTGTGCCGGCGTTTGCGCCGTGAGCCGGCGACGCGCCGCACGCCCATCATCATGCTGACGGCGAAGACATCTGAATCCGATCGCGTCACCGGTCTCGATCTCGGCGCCGACGACTACATCACCAAACCTTTTTCCGTGCGCGAACTGCTCGCTCGCGTGCGCGCGGTGATGCGACGTGCTGACGAGACGATGGGCAAAACGTACGAAGACGATCATCTGACGATCGACTTCGACGACATCCGCGTGCTTTGCGACGGCGCGAAAGTAAAGCTGACGAACAAGGAGTTCACGCTGTTGTCGGTGCTCGCGCGCAGCGCGGATCGCGTGGTGACGCGGCAGCAGTTGCTGGATAGTGTCTGGGGTTACAGTTACTATGGCGACGCACGCACCCTCGACGTGCACATTCGCCGTTTGCGCCAGAAGCTCGATAAGTGCGGCGATTGCATCGAGACCGTCGTCGGCGTTGGTTATCGTTTCGTTGGTTGCAGGTGATCTTGTGAGCAGGCCACACACACTCCTGCTGGCTGTATGCGTCGTCCTT
>DASUOZ010000787.1:0-4406 GCA_036276375.1 Pyrinomonadaceae bacterium
GGTCGCCTGCCTCAACTATTTCCGGGTGGACTCTGTGCTAAGCTCGCAGGCGAAATGAACATCGGGATTACGGTTTATGCCAGCTACGGCGGTAGTGGGATCGTGGGCTCAGAACTCGGTAAGGAATTGGCTGCGCGCGGCCACACGGTCCATTTCATCGCCTCGTCACTTCCCACCCGACTGACTGAGCTGAACGACCGCGTGCGTTTCCACGAAGTGGAGATGATGTCGTATCCGTTGTTCGAGCATCAGCCGTACACCCTGGCGCTCGCAACGAAGATGTCGACCGTTGCCGAGGAAGAAAACCTCGACCTGTTGCACGTTCATTACGCGATTCCACATTCGATCAGCGCGATTCTTGCGCGCGAGTCGTTGAAGCCCCGGCGTCGCCTACCGGTCGTGACAACTTTGCACGGCACCGACATCACGCTCGTCGGCGCGGACCGTTCGTATCTGCCGGTGACGCGTTACGGCATCGTGCAGTCAGACGGCGTCACCGCGATCTCGAATTACCTGAAAGAAGCGACCCGTGAGATCTTTCAGTTCGACGACATCCGCGTAATTCCGAACTTCGTTTGCCAATACGATTACCAGCGCCTCGAAGTGGAAAATCTGCGTAAAGCGTTGGCGCCGCACGGGGAACCGCTGCTGGTCCACGTCTCAAACTTCCGTCCCGTAAAGCGTCCGGTCGACTGCGTGGAGATCCTGTCGCGAGTCTTGCAGAAGGGAATCAAGACCCGTTTGATTATGGTCGGCGACGGCAGCGAACGAACTAACGCGGAACATCGCGCACGCTGCCTCGGCATTTACGAACACTGCACGTTTGTCGGCAAACAACCGCGCATCGTCGACTATCTTTCGGCGTCCGATGTGTTGTTGTTACCGTCGCAGCAGGAGTCGTTTGGTCTGGCCGCGCTGGAAGCGATGGCGTGCGAAGTTCCGGTGGTTGCCTCTCGGGTCGGTGGTCTACCGGAGGTTGTCACTGACGGTGAAACCGGTTACTTAAGTCCGGTTGGAAATGTAGACAAAATGGCTGTTGACGCGGCTCGCCTGTTGACCGACCGGAAGCTGCGTCGCGAGATGGGCCAGCGTGCACGCGATTCGGCGATCTCTCGTTATCGAACCGACGTCGTGATTCCCCAATACATCAGTTTCTACGAAGAAGTGTTGGCGAAAACTACTTAGTGTTGTTGCGTGGTGTACCCGCCACGCGTGTGGTCCAAAAAACACTGACCCGAGGAGGAGCCCCCTGTGATTGACCCGAAAAAGCTACTGCTCTCACTCGTCCTCTGTTTTCAACTTGCCTCCAACGGGTTGGCCCAACAACCCAATCTGCCGTCTTCGCCAAAACCGGATGAGCAAAAATCCACCGAGCAGAAACCATCTGAACAGAAGCCACCGCCGCGGGAAACGGACGACGTCGACGTCGTCAAGATAACCACCAACCTGGTCCAGATCGACGCCGTGGTAACAGATCGAAAGGGAAATCACGTCACCGATCTGCGGGCGGACGAAATGGAGATGCTCGAGAACGGCAAGCCGCAAAAGATCACCGACTTCTCTTACATCAAGCTCGCTCGCGCTGCCGCGGCTGACAACAAACCGGCGGAAACCAACGCGACTCCAATACCTGGACCACCAAAAAGACTTCGTCGCGAAGAAGTGCGACGCACGGTCGCCCTCATCGTGGACGACTTGAGAATGTCGTTCGACAGCGTACGTTTCACCAAAGAAGCACTGAAAAAGTTTCTCGACGAGCAGTTGCAGCCGACCGATCTGGTCGCGATTATTCGCACCGCCGGCGGCACCGGAGCGCTGCAAACGTTCACTTCTGACAGACAACAACTCTACACCGCCGTCGATAAGCTGAAGTGGGTACCGCGAATCGGGAACAGCGCCCAGGCCTTTGCAAACATTCGCCAGGAAACGATGCAGATAGCCGAGCGAAATATGCTCGACAACACCAACGAGCTCGACGATCTCAACCAGATGCGGAAGGATCTGTTTGCCGTCGGCACCCTCGGCGCATTGAATTACGTGATCAAAGGACTGCGCGAGATGCCGGGTCGCAAGTCGATAATTCTTTTTTCGGATGGTTTACAAATCTTCAATCCGTCAGAACCGACGGGTAGTTCGCGACTTCTCAATTCACTACAACTGCTGCTGGATCTGGCGAATCGCGCTTCGGTCGTCATCAATACGATTGACGTGCGCGGGTTGGCCACGTTGGGGCTGACGGCCGTGGACAACACCTGGAACATGAGTCCGGCACAGGTTGAAGCGAAACTGGCTCAGCGAAAGGCCAATTTCTTCGATTCTCAAAGTGGTCTGAACTATCTTGCCGCGCAGACCGGCGGCCTCGCGATTCGCAATCAGAACGATATGAACGGCGGCGTCAAACAAATCATGCAGGATCAAGCCGGCTATTACCTCGTCGGTTACCGGCCGGATGACGCGACATTCGACAGCGTGAAAGGCCGCACCAGGTTTCATCACGTGTCGCTCAAGGTGAAACGGCCGGGCAAGTACGCCGTGCGCACCCGAACGGGTTTTTACGGCGTCACTGACGAGAAGCTCGAGACTGCGAAAGAAGACCCACAGCAACAACTAATGGGTGCGTTGCTGTCACCGTTTGCTAACTCAGCGGTGCAGTTGCGTTTGACTTCGCTGTTCGCGAACGAAACCGAGGGCTCCGTGTTGCGTTCCTTCCTGCACATCAAAGGCAGCGACCTGACGTTTACCAAAGAAGCGGACGGCTCCCACAAAGCGGTGTTTGACCTCGTCGCGGTGACGTTTGGCGAGGACGGAAAGTTGGTCGACCAGTTCGCCGACCAGCATACGATTCATTTGACGGACGCGGTGTACCAGAAAGTCTCCCGCTACGGTTTCACCTTCAACACGACGACGCCGATCAAGAAACCGGGTGCTTATCAATTCAGAACGGCACTGCGCGACGTGCCGAGTAATCGCCTCGGATCGGCTTCGCAATTCGTTGCGGTGCCGGACGTCGATCAGGAACGTTTGACGACTTCGGGATTGTTGGTAAAAGGCATGCCTTTGGACCAGTACCTCCAGGGGGCGAGTCCAAACTCGGGAGACGATGCGGCCGAGGATTCGGATCCGATGGCGAATACTTCCGTGCGGCAGTTTCGCACGGGAACGGCGCTGGTCTATGCGTTGGCGATCTACAACGCGAAGCTCGACAAAACGACAGGTAAACCGAATCTAACAATTCAGGCGCGTCTGTACCGCAATGGCGAACTAGTCTTTACGGGCAATGAAGTTCCTTTCGAGCTTCGCAATCAGGCGGATCCGAAACGATTGGGCGGCGGCGGCGCGATACAGTTGGGCACCACCCTGACACCGGGCGAATACGTTTTGCAGGTCGTGGTTTCGGATCGGCTCGCGAAAGAAAAACATCGTCTGGCTACGCAGTGGATGGATTTCGAGATTGTGCAGTGAAGTCAATAATCGTCGGCACGGCTGGTCATATCGATCACGGGAAAAGCGCGCTCGTCAGAGCCCTCACGGGCACCGATCCGGATCGGCTTCCTGAAGAAAAGCGTCGCGGGATCACGATCGATCTCGGGTTCGCCGATCTGGAGTTGAACGACTTCAGGTTCGGCTTTGTTGACGTTCCCGGTCACGAACGGTTCGTCAGGAACATGTTGGCGGGAGCGCACGGAATTGATCTGCTTGCGCTCGTGATCGCCGCGGATGAAGGCGTGATGCCGCAAACGCGCGAGCACTTCGATATCTGCCGTCTGCTCGGCGTGCAGAATGGTCTCGTAGTCATTACCAAAAGAGATCTCGTAGAAGCAGAGATGCTGCCGCTCGTGGAGGACGAAGCGCGTGCGCTCGCGGCGGGATCGTTTTTGGAAGGCGCGCCGGTTGTTTCGGTTAGTTCGAAGACGGGCGAAGGGCTTGAACAGTTGAAGTCGCAGTTAACGCAGATCGCTGCGCGCGTGCCGCCGCGTTCTGCTGACTTCACGACCCGGCTGCCGATCGATCGCGCGTTCTCGATGAAAGGTTTTGGCGCCGTTGTCACCGGCACGCTCATTTCGGGTCAGATTACGGACGGCGATGAGCTTGAGTTGCGGCCCAACGGTTTGAAGGTGCGCGTCCGCGGTTTGCAAGTGCATGGTCAGGCCGTGAAGCAAGCGCACGCGGGACAACGCACTGCGGTGAACGTTGCGGGCATCGACACTGCGCAGGTCGAACGCGGGATGATTTTGGGGCCGGCCGGACGTCTGCGCCCGTCGCAGATCATCGACGTGTGGATTGATGCGTTACCGGACGTGGCGCGGCCGATCAGATCGCGTTCGCGAGTTCGTTTTCATATCGGGGCCGCGGAAGTGTTGGGACGCGTCACCGTGCTCGACGGCGGCTCGGAAATCCCGGGTGGC
>DASUOZ010000788.1:0-3214 GCA_036276375.1 Pyrinomonadaceae bacterium
TGCGCGTGTTCGAGTGGAACGGAACAATGCTGCACGCGAAGACAGCGGTTGCCGACGGCCAGTGGGCACGCGTTGGTTCCACCAATCTCAACATTGCGAGTTGGTTCGGCAATCTCGAGCTCGACGTCGTTATCGAAGACCTGCCGTTCGCCGCCGAAATGGAACAAACCTATCTGCAGGACCTCGAAAATGCGACCGAGATCATTCTCGACTCAGAGCACAAACTGCGAGTGCCGAAGAAAGCGGAGCATTCGCATCCGCTGATGACGAGTGGCGGCGGCAGTGGTGGACGCGCCGCGGCAGGCGCCATCCGCTTGGGCAACGCCGTCGGCGCGGCATTTACGAATCGTCGCGTCCTTGAACCAGTCGAGGCCCGACTCATGCTGATGGCGGGCTTGTTTTTGTTCGGGTTTTCCTTACTGGCGTGGTTCGTTCCGGGCGTCGTGATTTACCCGCTGGTCTTTTTGCTGCTCTGGATTTCGCTGGCCCTTCTTTATCGGTCCTACCGGCTCAAAGTCAGACGTGACAATCCGTCGCTCCCGCCGTTCGATGAGCGAGACTAAATTCGGCGACTATCGGCAGGTGGTCGGAAGCGGCGAGTGCAAGCCGGCTACGATGCACGTAGATGCGCTCGAGTTTTAGAAACGAGTTGTAGTAAACGTGGTCCAGGTGCAGGATCGGGAACACGCCCGGATAAGTGCGTGCACGGCCCAAACGTTGTTCGGGTTCGGCGCTGTTTAAGTGCAGACTCAGCAGGCGAGTCGTCAAACCTCGTGTCCACTCGTTGAAATCGCCAAGGATGAGTCGTGGCGAGTTCGAATTTACATCCCCGGCGATCACTTCCAGGAGCCGGTGTGCCTGGTGACGCCGTTCGAAAAAACCGGTGCCGAGATGCACGTTGAAAAGTTGCAGCGAGGTTTCCGAATCAATTGCGAGCGCCGCTTCCAGACAACCGCGCGGTTCGTAGCGGCGAAACGTCAGGTCATGATTGTGAGCGGTGGCGATCGGCAAGCGGCTGAGAACTGCGTTTCCGTAAGCCGCGCCGTGTATTCGTCGATTCTCACCGATGCGAAAATCGAACTCGAGCTCTTCCGCAATCGCGCGCACCTGATTGAGCTCGCGCGTGGCCTCGTCCATGCCGACCACTTCCTGAAGCGCGACGACGTCCGCGTCGATCTCGTTCAATACCGCCGCAATACGCTTCGGGCGTACGCGGCGATCGAGGCCGCGACACTTATGAATGTTGTAGGTTGTAACCCGAAACGAAGCCACCTTGAAAACTATCTACCTGCTTGCGAAGCGGCAGCCGGTATGCCGCCGCGAAGCGCGATCTGCCCCTTGCGAGAAAAATCTATCGATTCGCCCAGAATCCGCACTGCTTCTTGAGATGCGTGAAAGCCGTTTGAGTTTTCCGACTCAATGAAGTCGAGATAGAACTGCGCGCGACGTTGGAAGTCCTGCGCAGTCGTTACGGCCGCGTCGTTGCGGCCGGAGTCTCGCGCGGCCTTGATGTCGTTGATGAGATCGACGAGGGCATTCATCGCCAGGCTGCGAAGGTTGAACGTGCGCGTCTGAATCGTCTCCACTCTCGCTTTCAATTCGTCTTCAGACCATTTGTGACACGTTTGGCACGCGCGATTGATGTTCAGCAGCGGAGATCGCACGTGATGATCGCTGATCTTCAGCGCGCCTTCGCGTTTGTATGGCATGTGACAGTCAGCGCAGACAACTCCCGAGCGCGCATGAATACCCTGGTTCCACATCTCAAACTCCGGATGCTGCGCTTTGAGCACCGGCGCAGCGGTCTCGGCGTGTTCCCAGTCCTTAAACTTCTGCTCGTCGTAAAACGCGAGAATGTTTTCCACCTGCAGTCCCTTGGCCCACGGATACACCAAACGCTTTTCCGGACCACTGAAGTGATACTCGACGTGGCATTGCCCGCAAACAAAGGCCCGCATCTCCTGTCGCGTCGCCTGTTTGTTTACGTCGTAATTCTGAATGCCCTGCGCCGCTTTCAACGCGCGCATGCCTTCCATGAACGCCGGGCGGGTGACGCGCAATTGCATCGTTTGCGAATCATGGCAATCGATACACGCGACCGGGTGCGTCACAAACTTGCGCGCTTCGAAGTACGGCGTCTTGTTCAGTGCTTCAAAACCCTTGAAGATGTCGCCGGCGCCGAGTTGCTTGTAAGCGACGTACACCGACGCATGACAGTTGATACAGGTGCCGGGTTGTTGCGCGACGCGCTGGCGCTCCGTGAACGTCTGGTCGTCGAGCATGTAGGCGTGACCGCGTTCCTCGCGAAAGTCTTTAGAAAACGCGTAACCGGCCCACATGATTTTCAGACGTGGATCTTCTTCGAGTCGCGACTGCGCGACGACGGAACGCGGATCGACCTGCGTCGGCGTGCGTGGTTCGGCTTCGCTGCCGCCGTAACGTGTTCGCACCTGATCCGTGGTCTTCAAGTAGTCGTCGTATTGCAGCGGAAAGTTTTTGCCCCAGATGCTCGGGTCGACCGTGTCGTCGGTCAGTTCGACGATCCTGAAGAAAGGATTGCGTGCTTCCTGCTTGCGCTGAAAGATATTGATCAGCAGGGCCAGGCCGAAAACGGTCGCCAATACGACCACGGCTACGAGGCCCACGAAACGCAAGGTGCGACGCCGGCGGGTTGTCTGTTTTTCGTCACTCATTCATCCCGACTCCGTTAATGCATATGACCAACTGAGTTATGACAGCGAATACAGCTCGTGCGCGCAGCTTCGAGCTCCGGATGCGCGCCTTCGATTGCGTGCACGATCTCCTGATGACACTTGCGGCAGGCTTCTTCAGTTACTTCGCGTCCGCGCGGCGTGATGTGAATGTTGTCTTCATACCAACCGGTCGTGAAGTAATAAGAGTGCCAGAAGCCGTTGCGCGCCTTCGTGGCGTACTTGGCGACAAACCCGGGCGGCGTATGACAATCGTTGCAGACAGCGACCGCGCGATGGCTCGACTTCAACCAGCCGCTAAACTGCTCCTGCATGATGTGACAGTTTACGCACGCCTCCGCATTGTCAGTCATGTAGGAATAACCGCGCGCGTACGCAAACGTGTAGGTCCCGACACCCACAGCCAGGCCGATAGCAATTCCGAGAATCACGCCCACTCTCATGCGAATCTTCTTAGGCGACGGGGGAACACCGACAAACACGGACTGAGGTAACTTTTGTCC
>DASUOZ010000789.1:0-11569 GCA_036276375.1 Pyrinomonadaceae bacterium
TCCCACAGACTCTAGAAAACTACGGATCTCAGCTTCACCAGCGGTCAACCAATTACGGTCACTCGTAGCTTCCGACAACGCTTCGCGATGATTCTGACCCACCTGCAAAAAGCGCTGAAAGTACTTCGTCTTCTCCGGCCGGCGCTTCACCGAAAGAAAGTCGATGATCTGAATAAATAACAACGTCTCGCCGCGACTCGCCTCTTTCACCACCTCGACAAGCTTTCGCAAACCTGGAATGAACCGGTCGTCGCCGATACGCAGCAATGGACCACTCGGAATATCACGCACGCCGGTCGCTTCAACGACCAACACAGCCGGCCGCCCTTCCGCAAACCGGCGATACCAATCGAGGTTTTGCTGCGTGACAAACCCTTCCTCGGTCGCGCGCCATGGCACCATCGCCGGGACCCACGTCCGGCTGCGCGCCTCCCGCTGCCCGATCTGTATAGGACTGAACAGCCGGGAACGGGCCGCTTCTTCGGCGCTTGGCCAGCGAGTTTCTTCGATGTTGTGTCTGATTGGTTGCGCGAACTTCCACATCTTAGCCACAGATTACACGATTCTGGTACATTTACCGCAGGAGGGTTCTCTCTTGTCAGACGAGTTATTGAAGTGGCGCAGCGAGTTTCCGATTTTAGATAAGACTGTCTACCTGATCTCGCATAGTCTCGGCGCGATGCCCAGGGCTACGTACGATCGGCTACACGAATACGCCGACCAGTGGGCGACGCGCGGCGTGCGCGCGTGGGCGGAAGGCTGGTGGGACATGCCGGTGACGGTCGGCGACGAAGTCGCACGCATCATCGGCGCCGACGCGGGCACGGTCGTCATGCACCAGAACGTTTCCGTTTGCCAGTCGCTGGTGCTGTCGTGCCTGGAACCAACGCCGCAGCGAAACAAGATCGTTTATTCCGAGCTCAACTTCCCTTCCGTGATGTACGTCTACGAAGCGCACGCTCGTGACGGCAAGTTGCAAATCGAGATCGTGAAGTCCGACGACGGCATCACCGTGCCGCTGGACCGTTTTCTCGCGGCGATCGACGAATCCACGTTGCTCGTGCCGTTTTCACATGTTCTCTTTAAGAGCGCGTTTCTGCAGGACGCACGGGCGATCATCGAGCGCGCGCACGAAGTCGGTGCGATGGTCGTGCTCGACACGTATCAGTCGGCGGGCACAGTTCCGTTCAGCGTGAAAGAGCTCGACGCGGATTTCGCAACCGGCGGCTCGGTCAAGTGGTTGTGTGGTGGACCAGGCGCCGGTTATTTGTACGTGCGGCCCGATCTACAAACCAAACTGCAACCTAAAACAACCGGCTGGATGGCCCACGAAGCGCCGTTCGCCTTCGACACGTCGCTGCGCTACGCGCCAAACATCACGCGTTTCCTGCACGGCTCACCGGCGATTCCGGCGCTCTACGCCGCGCAGTCGGGCTACAAGATTATCAACGCGATCGGCGTCGACAAGATTCGCGAGAAGAGCGTGCGGCAGACGAGTTACCTGATCGACCTGGCCGAAGAAGCCGGATTTCGCGTGACCAGTCCGCGCGATCCTGAACGGCGTGCGGGCACCGTTACCGTGGCCCACGAACACGCCGGCGCAATTACCAAGGAGCTGATTCGGCGCGAGTTCATTGTCGACTACCGGCCGGGAGCCGGAGTTAGGCTGTCGCCACATTTCTACACCACTGACGAAGAACTGGCGCTTGCGATTGCCGAGATGAAAAAGATCGCCGAGTCAGAGGCGTATCGCGAACACGAAGCGGCCGGAGCCGCATTCTAATGAAGGCAGCATTTTAGATGTCGAACGTTTACGGCGAGAAACCGCCACTTTCATATAACAAATATCTGCGCGTGCAGGACCTGATCAACTTGCAGGACCTGCTTTCCGATCCGGCGCATCACGACGAGTTGCTGTTCATCACCGTGCATCAGGCGTACGAGTTGTGGTTCAAACAGATCCTCCACGAGCTCGACGCCGCGATCCAGTTTCTGGAGGGCGACCGGATCCCAAACGCAACGCGCGCCATAAACCGGATTGTCGAAATAGAAAAGTTGCTGGTCCAGCAGATTCACATTCTCGAAAGCATGACGCCGATCAGCTTTCTTGCGTTTCGCGATCAACTGAATCCGGCGAGTGGGTTTCAGTCGATGCAGTTTCGCGAGATCGAGTTTTCGTCAGGGCTGAAGGACGAACGGATTCTGCGCGAGTTTCGCGAAGACGAGTTTGCCCATGAGCGTTTACAATCCCGGATGGACCGGCCGTCACTCGCGGACGCGTTTTATCGCGCGCTCGAACGCCGCGGCTTCGACGTCAGCGATCGAGCGCGGGCAGTACTCGAAATCCTCACCCACTTCGAGAGTCGCTACGAAGAGTTTCAACTCGCCGAAGCATTGATGGACCATGACGAATACTTCTCGCTGTGGCGTTCGCATCACATCAAGATGGTCGAGCGCATGGTCGGAGCCAAACGCGGCACGGGCGGTTCGGAAGGAATCGGTTATCTGAAAACTACGCTCGACAAGAAGTTCTATCCCGAGATCTGGGAAGCACGCACCTATCTCGACATCAAGCACGGCAGCAGCGGCTGTCCGTTCGCTCATTAAAACAATGAAAGATCGAAGATCAGCACCACGGGTGAGAGTGAATCTGCCGGCGCGCTGGGAAGGCGTGCTCTCGCGCGAGACCGCGACCGTGACCGACCTCAGCCGCAACGGGTGCTTTGTGTTGTCCGGCGGCAAAGTCGAAGTGAAGGAATTGGTCTGGTTGCAAATTCAGCTCACCGAAACGCAGACCGTAAACTTCTGGGCCGAGGTCGTAAACGAGGCCTCGGAGATCGGATTTGCGCTCAAGTTCAACTCCAGCAGCCCCGAAGACGAGGCGTCGCTGACCTCATTTCTCGACAGGTGTTTCCAGTCAAACGCGCAAGTGAAATCATGACGCCTTCCTTTCCCGAGCGGTTCAACATGGCCGACTACTTCCTCTATCACAACCTCGAGGAAGGACGCGAAAACAAAGTCTGTCTTTACTTTCAAGATCGAAAGTGGACGTATGGTGAAGTGGCGCGGCTGTCGAATCGCGCCGGAAATGCATTGCGCGAGCTGGGCGCGGACCTCGAAGATCGCGTGCTGATGGTGTTGCCGGATTGTCCGGAGTTTGTTTGGACGTGGTTTGGGGCGGCGCGTATCGGCGCGGTGATTACGATGGTTAATCCGCTGCTGCCGGCGGCGGATTATGAATACTATTTGGATTACACGCGAGCGCGGGTGGCGGTGGTCCACGAGTCGGTGCTGCCGGCGTTTTTCGAGGCGGCGAAGAGTGCGCGTTATTTGCGCGGCGTCCTTGTGGTTGGCCAGAGGGAAGGGATTTTAAAACCGGATCGAATCACGAGGGTGACGTTTAGTGATGCGCTGAGTGGCGCTGATGATGAATGTACGCTTGCCGATACGCGGCGGGATGATATTGCGATTTGGCTGTTTACGTCCGGTTCGACCGGGCACCCGAAGGGTGCGGTCCATCTTCAGCACGACCTGCCGTACAACACGGAGGTGTTTGCGAAAGCGACCATGGGCGTGAGCGCCGATGATTTGACAGTTTCGGTTCCGAAATTGTTTTTCGGCTACGCTACCGGCACCAATCTCCTGTTTCCGTTTGCTGTCGGCGGCGCTACCGCGCTCTTCTCCGAACGCTCAACCGCGGAGAAGATGTTTGAAGTCATCAAACGCTACCGCCCGACAATCCTCACGACCGTCCCCACGATGATCAATTCGATGCTGAACGTGCCTGGCGTAACGAAAGATGATCTTGCCAGTCTGCGGTTCTGTTACTCAGCCGGCGAGGCTTTGCCCATCGAGCTCCACGAACGCTGGATGAATTCTTACGGTGTGGATATTTGCGACGGCATCGGCTCCGCGGAGATGTTTCATATCTACATCACCAATCGGCCCGGCGACATCAAGCCCGGTAGTCTTGGACGCATCGTTGAAGGTTACAAAGCGAAGATCGTTGCTGCGGACGGCAGTGAGGTTCCCGTCGGCGAAATGGGAACTCTGAAGATCAAAGGCGACTCCGCGGCGCTCTGTTACTGGAACGCGCACGAGAAGTCGAAAGAGACTTTCGCCGGCGACTGGTGTACGACCGGTGACCAGTTTCACGTCGATGCCGCCGGTTATTACTGGTACCACGGTCGCACGGACGACATGCTGAAAGTCTCGGGCGTGTTTGTAGCGCCGGCCGAGATCGAGAACTGCTTGCTGCAACACGAAGCGATTCTCGAATGCGCCGTAGTGGGCCACGAGAGCGACGGTCTCGTAAAACCGAAAGCTTTCGTAGTTTTGCGTGACGGTTTTGTGAGCGGAGATCAGTTGGCCGAAGAAATCAAACTGTTCGTCAAAAGCAGGATCGCAGTTTACAAATACCCGCGTTGGGTAGAGTTCGTAAGTTCCCTCCCTAAAAACGACCGCGGCAAGATCGACCGCCGAAAACTGAAAGCCACGGATTAAGACGGCCTATCTTCTTTTCTCGAGATCGTAATCGCGCAAGCGGCGGTAGAGAGTCGAAGGTGAGATACCGAGGATCTCGGCGGTCTTGCCGCGATGCCAACCGGTCTTTTCGAGCGCCGCGAGAATTTGTTGGCGCTCCACCTCTCTTAGCGAGCCCGGCGTGGAAGGAACGGCAGCGGGAACAGCCGGTTCACCCGCCGCAACAGGCGTGGGGACCGCGCCCGGCGCCGCCGGTTGGACCACCGCGGGCCGTGTGACTTCCGGCGGTAACTCCGCCAGCGTGACGCGCCCGTTGTTCGAAAGAATCACCGCCCGCTCGAGACAATTTTTCAACTGCCTCACATTTCCCGGCCAGTGATACGCACGCAACGCCGTGAAAGCATCTTCCGTAAGTTCGGGCGGTTGCGTGCCCGCAATCTGTTTCAGCAGGTAACGCGTCAAGGGCGCAATGTCTTCCGGCCGCTCGCGCAACGGCGCAAGACTGATCTGGAAACCATTGATGCGGTAGAGCAGATCCGATCTGAACACGCCGTCGTTGACGACCGTGTCGAGATTACGATTAGTCGCCGCGACGATGCGCACGTTCACTTCAACCTTGCGCACGCCGCCTACTCTAAAAAACGTGCGCGTCTCGATCGCGCGCAGAAGTTTCGCCTGCAACTGCGCCGGCAACTCCGTGACTTCATCAAGAAACAACGTGCCGCCATCAGCCAGCTCGATTAGACCCAGCTTCCGGCCCTTCGCTCCGGAAAACGCGCCCGCCTCGTAGCCAAACAACTCCGACTCCAGCAACGACTCCTGAAACGCCGCGCAGTTCAGATCCACAAACGAGGCGTCCGAGCGACTCGACAAACGGTGAATCGCATGGGCCACGAGCTCTTTTCCGGTCCCGGATTCACCAGTGATCAATACCGACGCTTCCGATGGCGCCACACGTTCGATCAACCGGATCGCTTCCTTCATCAGTTCGGAAACGGAAACGATCTCGGGTAACGCGGACTGGCGCGCCAGTTGTTCGCGCAAACGCGTGTTGTCGACGCGCAGCCGTCGCTTGTCAGCCGCCTGCTTCACGCGCACGTCGAGCTCAGTAATGCTGTAGGGCTTCGTGAGGTAATCGTAGGCGCCAAGCTTCATCGCTTCGACGGCTGTCTCAACCGTCGCCTGGCCCGTCAACATGATCACTTCCGGCGGATTGGGTCGTTGGTGCACGCGACGGAGAAGCTCCATGCCGTCGATGCGCGGCATGTTGATGTCACATAGCAACACGTCGACGTTGCTCTCTTCCAACCTGCGCAGAGCTGCCTCGCCGTCGGGCGCCGCCTGCACCCGGTAGCCCAAACGTTCCAGCTCCTTTTGCAACACCAGCCGGAGATTGGCCTCATCTTCAGCGATCAGAATTCGTGCTTGCTGCTGTTGCTCACTCAACCGTCGAGTCCTCGTTTTGCGTGATTGCAGGAAGAGTAATGGTGAACGTGGTGCCTGTTCCCACTGTCGATTGCACGTCGAGGGTACCGCCGTGCTCGGTTAAGATACCATAACATACAGCGAGGCCGAGACCGGTTCCGCGTCCGACTTCCTTCGTCGTGTAGAAGGGCTCAAAGATTTTGGGCAGGTTTTCCGGGGGAATGCCCACGCCCGTGTCGCTGACCTCAACCATGACCTTCACGCCATCGTTACGGGCGAGGATCAACAACGAACCAATGTCGCCCATCGCGTCAAACGCGTTTGTGGCCAGCGCGATCACGGCCTGCTGCAACTGTCCGGGATCGCCGGAAACGGGAAGCAGATCGGGTGCGACATCCAGCTTGAACTGAACTTCCGGACTGCGCTTTTGGTGTGACAACAAACGGGCCGCGGAGCGAATAACGTCACCAAGATCGATCATCACGTGTTGCGACGTGCGCGTGCGGCTGAAGTCCAACAGGCCCATCGTGATGCTCTTGCAGCGAAACGCTTCACTGCGAATCAGACCAAGATACTCGCGCAGGTCTTCTTTTGATCGCGAGCCGTCGAAATCACCATCGTTCAAACGCGCTTCGAGTGATTCGGCACACGCAGAGATCGTGGCGAGCGGGTTGTTGATTTCATGGACCACACCGGCGGCGAGCCGGCCCACGGCAGCAAGTTTTTCCGCACGCGCGACCGCGCGATTCGCTTCCACACGATCGGTAACGTCCTCGCCCACCGTGATCACGTGACTCACCTGGCCCGTCATGTCGGCCCACATCGGAATCTTGCTGATCACCCAGTGGCGAATGTCGCCTTTCGGGCCCGGCGTCACCTGCTCGATGCGTTCGATCTCACCGCTCTCGAACACGCGCGAAAACTCCTGTTCCAGCATCTCGCGCGGTTGGCGCGTCAGCACGTTGAAGACGTTCTTGCCCAGCACCGAGCCACGTGGAATACCGAGCTCGCCGAGTTCGCGATTGCGGTTCCAGGCGACGACGCGATACTGGCGATCGATCGCGTACAACGACAACGGCAAGCTGTCGACGATCGCCTCGATTAATCGTTTCTGCGCCTCGCTTTCCGCCGTGCGGCGCTCGACTTCTCTCGCCAGGCTCACCGACGTGTCGCGCGCGGCTTGATACAGCGAACAGATGTGCGCGGCCAGTGACGTCTGTTGGGCTGCGGCGTCGATCAAACGTCGTTCGGTTTCGCCGCACTGTTCGCGCAGATCGAAGGCGACGATCAGCGCGCCTTTGGTTCTGCCGGCGAAACGGAACGGCGAAACATATTCGACCATGTGAACGTCGTCTGCGAGCAGAAAATCTGACGCTTGCGTGATCATTCGGGAGTTGGTCGCATCGGCGGAGGCGAGCCACTCCTGCAGCGCGTCCTGATCGAGTAGTGTTTGATCGTCCGCACTTCCTTCGCGATCGAAAACGCAGACGGCGTTGTTGTCGCGACCGACAGTTACCAACGCCGCGCACAGCGATGCGTCGAGCGCGTCGTACGTCGCGCCCGTAACGCGTCGCACGAGTTGTTCGGGTTCGAGCGCGCGCAGCAATCCGCGGCCGATGTCTGACAAAAATCGGAGCTCGCGGTTACTGCCAATCAGCGCCCATTCACGTTGCGACGTACGCACGTGCAGGCTGACGCGCGAAAGCAACTCGCCGGGCGTTGAGGGCTTGGTGATGTAATCGTCGGCGCCGGCGGTGAACGCCTGGACCTTGCGTGCTTCATCGTCGCTTTCTGAGAGCGCGATGATGGGCAACTTGCTGGTGGTTGGTTGAGCGCGGAGTAGTTTGCAAAGCGCGAGTCCGTCGACGCCCGGCATCTCGAGATCGAGCGCCACGAGATCGCAGCGTACGCCCTTCAGGACACGCAACGCCGAGGCCGCTTCGTTGGCGGTGACGACCCGGTACTTCGCGGTCTCGAAGATCTCGCGCAGCCGCTCGCGGGCGGTGTGGTCGTCATCAACAATTAAGAGGGTGGCGTTTTGGTTTTCGGCGGGCGATACCATTCCTGACCACAGATTACACAGATTGAAACTGTGGCGGCAAGGCTGAAATTACGAACGCCTTCGGCGTAGCGGTCAAGACGGTCAAAGCCTCAAGCCACCGTGCGTTCGACTTTGTGGCTTGACTTCATCCGGTACATCTTTTCGTCCGCGGCGATCACGAGTTGGTCCAGCGTATTACCATCGATCCCAAACGTCGCTGTGCCGACGCTGATGCCGACGCGCGCGTAGCGGTTTCGACCGACCATCAACAGAAACTTCGACACTGCGGTTTCAATCCGCCGGCACAGATCGTCCACTTGCGAACCCGCCATCTCCTGCACGAGGGCCACAAACTCATCGCCGCCGTACCGGGCCAGAAAATCGTATTCGCGCAGTTGTCCCTCAATGATGTGGGCCACCTCGCGCAACATCTTGTCACCGGCCTTGTGACCAAACGTGTCGTTGACGCTCTTGAACTCATCGAGGTCGAGCATCATCACCTGAAACGCCCGATCGGTGCGGCGCGCCCGGGCCGCCTCTTCGTCGAACCGCAATGACAGATAACGTGCGTTCGGTAATCCCGTCAGTGGATCCGTCAACGCATTCGACTCCGCTTCAGCGTGTTGCATCGCGTTGCCGAGCGCGTCAGCAGCAAGACGCGTGACCGTCTCGAGCAAACGCATGTGATCGTCCGTGTATTGCTCGATCTCGCCCGAATAAACAGACAGCGCTCCGAGGAGCACGTCGTCTTTGAACAGCGGCAGCGACGCCATCGAACGATACTTAATTCCCGCTTCGGGATTGATATCCGTGAAATCAAGACTCGGGTGAAGCTGGTTCACCGGACGCCTGTTCGCCAGCGCAAACCCGGTCACGCCTTCGCCCAACGCGATACATCGCTTCGCGAGTTTCTGCGCGTTCTTACCAACAACGTGTCGTGCCGTCGCGTAGCCTTTCGCATCGTCGTAGAAGTAAACGATGCACGTGTCAAACGGAACGACGTGGCCGACCTTGTCAACGAGAATCTCGAGCGTGTGTTCGACGTTGAGCGACGTGCCAAACGTTCGCGCGATCTCGTACAACGCATAAACTTCACGATGCGCTTTTTTGATCTGGTCGTAAGCGATGTAGGAACCACGCTCACGCGTCTGGTCGAGATCGATCTCGCTCAACTGGAGCGGCGGCTCCGGTATGTGGTTAACAGGTTGGTGTTGCAGGCCCAGCGCTTCGATCCGCTCCTCGAAACGCGGCAGGTGTTTGATGAACTGTTCGACCACGACCGGATCGAAGTGAATGCCCGCGCCGCGTAGCAACAACGCCGTCGCCTCGCCCAAAGTCATCCCGCGGCGAAACGGCCGGTCTTCGCGGACCGAGTCGAAACAATCAACCACGGAAATGATGCGTGCGGTGATCGGAATCTGCTCGCCGCGCAGTTTGTCGGGATAGCCGCGGCCGTCCCACTGCTCGTGGTGATGGCGCACAATCGGAATCACCGGATAGGGAAAATTCACGCGGGCCAGGATCTGCGCACCTACGACCGTGTGAATCTTCATCTTCTCAAACTCTGCCGGAGTCAGTGGTCCAGGTTTGTTCAGGATGTGCGGCGGCACGGCGAGTTTCCCGACGTCGTGCAGCAGCGCGCCGGCTTTGAGCGCGGCGACTTCGTGAGCGGAAAGTCCAAACACTTCACCCATTCCCGCGGCGTAAATCTGCACGCGCCGGACGTGACAGTGGGTAGTTTGATCTTTGGCGTCGATGGCGGTGGCCAGTGCTTCGGCGGTAGCGAGATGCAAATGTCCGATCGCTTCGACCTCGTCGGCTTTGGCCTGCAAACGGGTCTTGGCGCTGCGATAGATCAGGTACGTTGCGAGTATCGCGATGAAAACGAGAACGAGGTAAAGAAGGGGAAACGAGCCGTAAAGAAGTTCGATTGTAAGCGGCACGATCAGCAGGACCCACAAGACAGGGAGCTGGTTTGCAACCCACCACTGACCCAGAACGGCGCGTAGAGAAATCTGGGCCACCGGAAGGTGGTTGGATTCAAACCTCGAGGGATTGTCCATTGTCTCTCCTGAACGCGACCAGGCTCTGCTTGCACTCAATAAATCTTCTCTCACCCGAATGGTGGCGCCGGAGACAAAGCTCGGAGCAACTCAACTTCATCCCCGGCAAATTGGGCAAGTAGGCAGTCTCGTCTGGGGCGAGACTGCCGTGCTGGGTGAGATGTTTGGAACGCGCCGGGCAATGACGCGTTCTCAGTTTTCATAGAACTTGTTGCGGCTACGGACTCCGTGCGGAGAGCCCGCGAAGCCATGTGGCCTCTGCGCCGCGCTATCCCTCTTCACAACTCGTGTGCCGCGCGCAACTCCCGCGAAAATCCGCAATTCCTGTTTTTGATCTCTGATTCTGACAGGTCAAATTGGAACCCTTCGGTCAGACTGCGTGGGGCGCGTTTGACAAGGGATTAAGTGGAATGCAAGCTCATCCGGAATGGCCGAAACGACCGCTGAGAAGCAGAACCTTCCAACCTACAAACCTGTCGGCTACATCGACCTGCTCCGCCGCAACCGCGCCTTCAGACAACTCTGGCTCGGCCAGGTTGTCAGTCAAATGGGCGACTGGTTCAACACGATCGCGCTCTACACAATCATCCTCAACTTAACCGGTTCCGGTCGCGACGTCGGACTGCTGCTCGTCGCGCGCTTTCTTCCGAGTTTTTTGTTTGGTCCCTTGTCGGGCGTCGTTGCCGACCGTTTCAGCCGGCAGCGGATCATGATCGTCACGGACATACTGCGCGCGCTGGTCGTGCTCGGCTTTCTGTTCGTGCGTCGCGCAGATCAGCTGTGGATCGTCTACGTTCTGACGGTTTTCCAACTCGGGCTTTCCACGTTCTTCGAGCCCGCCAAAACCGCCGCGATTCCCTCGATTGTTGAAGACCGTGAGCTGGTCGCAGCGAACGCGATCTCGTCGGTCACATGGTCGGTGATGCTCACGCTGGGCGCCGCCATCGGTGGCGTAATAACCGGTTGGTTCGGCACCGACGTCGCCTTCATTCTCGACGCCGCGACCTATCTCCTGTCGGCTGCTTTGATTGCCAGCATTCGCGTGCAAAAGCGCCGGAAACGCGAACGTCAGAAACTGACTCTCGGACGCGCGCTCGGTATCACCGAGACGATCGACGGCATTCGCTACGTCAAGGATCGGCCACGCGTGCTCGCACTGTTGCTCGTCAAACCAGCCTGGGGACTCGGCGGCGGAATACTCACTTTATTGGCCGTTTTTGGCGAACGGATCTTTCCCGTCGGCAAAAGCGCGGCGACGGGAATCGGCGTGCTCTTCGCGGCGCGCGGCATCGGCACGGCGGTTGGACCGATCGTCGCTCGGCGCATGGCCGGCGAGATCGACCGGCGCATGCAGGCGTGGATCGGCATTGCCTTTCTCATTGGCGGCGCGTTTTATATCGCGTTCGGCAGTACGACCAGTTTTATCTTCGCGCTGATTGTGCTGGGGGTGGCGCATTGCGGCGGTAGTATTCTCTGGGTGTTCTCGACGGTGTTGCTGCAACGCGGCGTCGACGATAGCTTTCGCGGGCGAGTGTTTGCGGCGGAGTTGGCGCTGCTC
>DASUOZ010000790.1:0-8059 GCA_036276375.1 Pyrinomonadaceae bacterium
CGTACTGCGAGACAGAGAAGCTGTTTGACGTTGGACCAGGGGCTTTTCGGCCACCGCCCAAGGTTTGGAGTAGCGTCATACGCCTCCGGTTTCGGCCACGGATGAACACGGATGTCACGGACGAGGATTTGTTATGGGAAACGGTTAGTAAGGGATTTTCGCAAAAGAGAAAGACGATTTTGAATAATCTGAGGAGCGCGTCGGGGCGGCTCGCCGAAGTGTTAAAACGCAACGGCGGTGCGAGTATCGTGTTATGTAAAGCCGGGGTTGAACTAAAGCGACGCGCCGAGACGTTAACCGTTGAAGAGTGGGGACGAATTGTGCGCGCGCTCGAGTAGCTTAACTTTGATCCCGTTCTTCGGCCGCAGCGACAGCACCGGCAACACTTCCACCGGGCGCTCCTCAACCATTGAAAACTTAAACCGCTGCCCGATCGTCGCCAGCAACAAAACGATCTCCATCATCGCGAAATAGTTTCCAATACACTGCCGTGGCCCACCACCAAACGGAAAGTACGCGTACTTCGGCAGATTCTGAATCGACTCACTCGCCCAACGCTCCGGCACAAATTCATTCGGCCGCTCGAAGTAACGCGGATCGCGATGCGTGACCCACTGAAACGCAAAGAGCTGCGTCTTGCGCGGCACTGCATAACCGCCCAACTCCGTGTCTTCGATCGCTTCGCGACCCACCGCATACGCCGGCGGATACAGCCGCATCGCCTCTTTCGCGATCGCCTCCGCGTATCGCAACTGCGGTAAATCCGAAACCTCCGGCTCGCGCCCGCCTAGCACTTCCTCCAACTCCGCGTGAAACTTCTGCTCCGCCTCCGGATGCGTCGCCAACAGATACCAACTCCACGACAACGCCAGCGCCGTCGTCTCGTGACCCGCGAGAAACAACGTCATCACTTCATCGCGCAGTTGCGCGTCGGTCATCTGGCTGCCGTCTTCGTCCTGCGCCTGCAACAGCATCGACAGCAGATCGCCTTCGTCCGATCCACTCGCACGCCGCTCCGCAATGATGCGAAACACGACCGCGTCGATTTGGCTCACCGCGTTGAAGTACTGGTAATGGCCGGGCGTGGGCAAACGATTGTCGGCGATCCACTTCAGCGTTGCTTGCGACGCAAACGGTTTCACGATCTGCGACAACATCGCGCCCACATGATCGGCATCGTTCGACACGTCTGAATTGAAGAGAGTTTTGACGACGATCTCGAGCGTCAGGCGCGTCATTTCGCGAGAGATGTCGCGCTCTTCGCCGTCGTTCCACTGCGCGATGGCGCGTTGCGCGTACTGGACCATGATGTCGCCGTACGAATTGATGCGCTGGCGGTGAAACGCCGGTTGGGCCAGCCTGCGCTGGCGTCGCCAGAACTCTCCCTCGCTCGTGACGAGACCGTTTCCTACGAGACGATGAAAAAAGGGCGAACGAAGTGATCGTGCCTTGCGATAGCTTTTCGCGTTGGTGCTGAGCAGCGCTTCGATGTCCGCGGGGTTGTAAAGGAAGTGCGCGTAAAGGTAGAGAAATCGCGATCGCACGACGTCGCCATAGTCGCGCTGACAACGCTCGATGAACCCGAGCGTGTCCTTATTAAACTCGCGCATCACACCCGTGATCAGTTTTCCCTTTGGCCCAGGCGGCAGCGAGTTCATATAGTTAGCCACAGACTTTCACAGATTAGCACGTACAGAGCTTTAACGACTTTTTGGAGGACTGCTGTCTGTGTCTGTCCGTTACGTCTGTGGCTCATTTTTTCGGCAGCACACCGATGCGCTCGCCTCTCTCGGCGCTCTCAATCAAGCGCCGCAGCCGCGCAGCACGCGTCTCTTCTTTCTTCGCGCTCATCACCCAATACGAAACAGTCTTCTTCAAATACGGCGGATACGTTTGAAAGTACTCCCACGCGCCTTTTGTCTTCCGAATCTCGTTTTCATACTCAGCCGACAGCTCACGTGGTGCGTTCTCAAAAGCATAAACCCCGGTGCGCTTCGGATCACGCTGCTCGTAGGCAACCAACCCCGCCGCGTGCATCCGCGCTTCCTTTTTCAAACGCTCAACATGCTTCACATTAACCAGACTCCAGATACTCCCCAACCGTCGCGGCGTGAAGCGAATCGTGTAACTCGTCTGATCAAGATTACGACGCACGCCGTCGATCCAACCAAAACACAGCGCTTCGTCGAGCGCTTCCGGATACGTAATGCTCTTCTTTCCCGAGTCCTTCTTGTGAAAACCAATCAGGAGCTCTTTTGCGCTCGCATGGTTCTTCTCGAGCCACTCGCGAAACTTCTGTGGCGTCGAAAAAAATTTTGGTTGCGTTGGTTTCGGCGCCATAAATTACTTACCTCGCCGGCGCCTGTCCCGGCAACCACGACGGCCGAAAACGCGTGTTCGCCAGCCACTGAATCGGCGCCACCAGCGAGTTGATCGAACGCGTCATAAATGGAAAATCGATCTTGCTGACGTCGTCACTCGGCCGATGGTAATCAGTGTGCAAGTTGAAACTCGAAACCGTGTGCGCGACCACACCGCGGACCGCCAGCGTGTAGTTGTCTGAACGTTGAAAGAAGTTCTGCTCGGGACGCGGATCCGCCACCAGCGCCGCTCCTTGTCGCACCAGCTCCGGACCGAGCGTCGAGCGTTCGTAACCGGTCAGCCAAAGCGTTCCCGGCGGCACTTTCGGATCCGGCCGGCCGAGCATTTCGAAGTTGAAGTCAGCCACGATCTTTTCCAATGGCACTGGCGAATTGGAGATGAAGTAACGCGCGCCATAACCACCGCGCTCTTCGCTGCCGAAGCAGATGAAGTAGATCGTGCGCCGCGGTTTTCGTCCGGCGGCCAGCACTCGCGCCATCTCCAACACCGCGACACAACCCGAAGCGTCGTCATCAGCACCGTTGAAGATCTTGTCGCCGCTCAGACTCTCCTGAACGCCAAGGTGGTCCAGGTGCGCGCTCAGCATGATGGCTTCGCCGGTTGGGTCCGTTCCGCGCAGGACACCGATCGCGTTCCACGTTGCACCCGTCTCCGCCTGCTCGACCGCTCCGCCAAACTCGGCGCGCGCGCCCGCAGGTAAACCGGCGAGTGTATCCAACGCATCCTGCCGCAACGAAATCACCGCAAACTGCCCTTCGCCGCGCCCGTCGCCCGCGACTCTTCCGGGCAACGACGGTAAACGCGCGTCACCCGCTTCGCGCGTTTTGCGGTTTGCCTCCGACTCCGGCATGACGACCGCTACAGCTTCCGCAAAGCGCGCTTTCCTGATCATGTCCTGCCGTTGCTGTTGGTTCGCGGTTGCCGGTAGCTTCGCGACGACGATGGCGCCCTTCGCTGGTGTGCTCGCAGCGTCGATCACTTGCAGTTCGCCGCTGATCCGCGGCGCGCGCAAAAACGACACGAGAAAGTCGCGGCCGTACTGCCACTTGTGCGTGTTCGTTCCTGACGTGACGGTGAGCGCCGGCGGTTCAGTAAACTTCGACGTCTCGAGCACAACCCGTTGCACGAAACCCTTTTTGCCCGAAGCGTCCGCATCGCCGCCGGCCTCGAGACCAAACTGGGCAAACTGTGAACCGATGTATTCGGCCGCAATGCGTTCGAACGGCGTGCCACTGCCGCGACCCTGCAAAGCGTCGCTCGCCAGAAAACTCAACTCCGCGCGAATGTTTTTTTCGAGTATCGGACCGCTCTTCGTCCGCGTGACCGGTCGTCTGCGAACCTGCGCCGGCAGCGGTAACGGGCTGAGGGCGATCAGCAGTAAGACACACAACGGCAAAACGATTTTTCGACGCATTAATCGGGGCTCCTGGTTAAGTGTGGTGTTGAAGCTCACTGAGCGTAATAGCCGGGACGCGCGCGTGTCACCAAATCTTCGCGATTGACGATCGAGATCTGCACGTTGCGCCACGTGTTATCGCGCGCCGGATTTGTTGGTTTGTATCCCAAACTGTAGACCTTGCCGAGATCGTTGATCACCTGCTCGTAAACGCCGTTCAGGTCGTCGATCTTCTTCGCCTTGTAATACGACCCGCCGCTCTCCAGCGCCAGCAGATTCAGCGTGCGGCGTGCGTTTTCATACTCGTCGGACGCAAAACCGCCGCCCATCGAATACTCGGTATCAAGATAGATGGGCACGATCAACGTGTCTGACTGGCGCACCTGTTCGAGTAGGTCGGCAAAGGTGGTTCTCGAGCCACGATTTGTTCCGAAGCGCGCCAGCGCGCCGTCAACGCCATCGCTCATCAACACGACCGCACGACGTCGTTCCAGCGTCTTCGGTCCGACGATAGTGTCGAGCGTGAACTTAACGGCGTCCCAAACGTGTGAACCGCCCAGACCGTTCATGTTTGCGACGCTCGCTTTGAGCTGCTCGCGGTCGAGCGTCAGTGGCGAAACGACGTTTGTTCTATCGGAGAAGGTCACGATCGCGAGGCGATCGTCCGGACGCGCCGCTTCGATAAAGCGCAACGTCGATTTCTTGATCAAATCGCGCTTCTCGGAAGTTGAACCTGACAAGTCGACCAGCAACACGAGGTCGAAAGGCACGTCGGTGGAAGCGAAGTAAGTGACTGTTTGGTCCTGCCCGTCTTCGACAACGCGAAAGTCGTCTTTGGTGAGCGAGCCGACAAACGTTTTCGACTTGCTGTTGAAGACGCTGACGTTGAGACTCACAAGGTTCGTCTCGACTTTGATCACGTCGTCCGGATCGACGTAGCTTCCTTCGCTGAGCTCGGCGTCGTCGAGTGCTTTCGAGATCGAGTCGGTCAGTTGTTTGGAAAGCTTGCTCGCCGGTGGCTGGCGCGACTTAATCAAGGGTTTCCCGTAAACGCGTTCGAGGTTTCTGATGTTTTCCTGCATGGTGCTCAGGCCATACTCCTCCCGCCACGCATTCACCTTCGACTCGTCTTCGAGTGGATAGAGAACCAGGAAGCCGCCGATGCTCACCGCCTGCGTGCCGAAGATCTGCTTCATTCCGGCACTGACGCGCAGCCGGTCAAACAGGCCCGCGAACTCCGGCTTTTGCGTCGCATCTTTTTTGATGACGGCAAGAATCACCGGCACCAGATCGCGTTGCAGTTCGTAAGTAGCGCTGTTCTTTAGCGTGTGGAAAGCAGCGAGAACACCCGTATGACCGGCGAGCGCCGTGCTGGGCCAACCGTGCGTTTTCAGAATTTCACAAAACTTGGCGGTGTGCTTTTCGTTGAGCTTGCGTAGTTTGTCCTGGTGGGATTTGCTTTTCTGATCCTCGGCGACTATCTGCTGTAGCAGCTCACGATGCTTCTCGGCCATTTTGAGAAGCTCTTCATTGACCTTCTTGTCATACTTGGCAGGCGTTCCGGATTCGACGCGCGCGACCATCTGCTTCACGTCTTCCGGCGTGACACACGACTGCGCCTTCGTGGCTATCGAACCGATCGAACCACACGCAAGCAACACCACCGCGAACAAAAAACACTTCATTACTGGCTGTTTTATCAAGCGGCTATCGTGCTGTCGAGGTGCTGGGCGCGGCCGGGGCCTTCTTGATGTACTTGTCGTACCAGGCCAGGTAACGCTCCATCCGATCCCGCTGATAACTTGGTCGTTGGATGCCGTGATTCTCGTTTGGGTAGATGATTAATTGCGTTTCCACGCCGAGACTCCGCAGCGCCTGGTACATCTGCTGGCTGCCTTGCACCGGCACGTTGAAATCGCGTTCGCCACCCAAGAACAGCGTTGGCGTTTGAATCCGATCGGCGTGCAGGAACGGATACGAAATCTTCACATACGTCTCCCACGCCTGCGGATTCCACGGCGGCCCGATCTCGTAATCGTACTGAATGATGTACTGGTCAGTGCCGTAGAACGCCACCGTAAACGCGGTGCCCGCGCCGCTGGTCGCCGCTCTGAAACGATTATCAGTTGCGATCAGGTAGTCGGTGAGAATACCGCCGTAGCTCCAGCCGCCCACGCCGAGTTTGTCAGGATCGGCGACGCCCATCCTGATAACGTGATCGACACCCGCGAGCAGGTCCTGCACTTCGTAGTTGCCCCAATCGGCGAAGATCGCGCGCGAGAACTTCTGACCGCGACCGGCGCTGCCGCGATAGTTCACGGCCAGTACGGCGTAACCATTCGCAGCAAACATTTGTCGCTCGACGCTGAACGAATGCTGATCCTGCGAGTTTGGTCCGCCATGAATGCGAAGCAGCAGCGGGACTTTGGTTCCTTTGACATAACCGACTGGATACGTGAGCAGTCCGTTGACCTGCGTGCCGTCTTTACTTTTGAAGCTGACTTCTTCAGTCGTGCCGAGCTCCAATTCTGCGATGAGAGCGTCGTTCTGCCGTGTGAGTTGGCGCAGCCCACTGTCTTCCCAAACGTAAATCTCGCCCGCTTTCGAATTGTTGCCGGACATCGCGACCGTTCGGCCCGCGGCAGTGTTCCAGTTCGACATCACAACTGGTGGTGACAGCAGACGCTCAGCGGCGCCGCCGGCGACGTTTGCCTTCATCGGATAGATCGAACGATCGTCAACCACGAGAAAGCGGATCGACTTACCGTCGGCGCTGAAGCGCGGCGACGAAACACCGCGGTCAAGATCCTCAGCGGCTTTCAAACGAGCGGGCGCACTGCTTCCGTCGGCTGCAACCAGCGCCAGCCGGTCCATGCTATACGCGCCGTACTTCTTTTCGTCGCCTTCGAGAAACGCGATCCACTTGCCGTCGGGGCTCCATTCAGGACGCTGACGTCCGGCGCGCGTCGTGGCGGGCGTCAGTTGTTTTTCAGTCGCGCCCGGTGTCGCATCGGCGACGTAGAGTTGCGCCGCCGGATCGCGATCCGGATCGTCTGAATGGTTGCTCATGAAGGCGATGCGCGTTCCGTCAGGCGACCACACCGGCGAGCTCTCGTCCCATTTACTCTTCGTCAGCCGGTCCAGTTTCTTCGACGCGATATCGAAAAGATAGATGTAGGTGTGGCGGCCCGAAAGCAGGTAACCCTGACCGTCCTGTTTGTAACGATAACGATCGATCACGATGGGTTTCGGCACGCGCGGCGTTGCAGTCGCGCCCGGTTGGGGTGATGGTCCCGGGTCTGCTTCCGGATCCGGATCACCGATCACCAGCGCCAGGCGTTTTGAATCAGGCGACCATTCGTGACCCTGGAGACGTCCTTTGATCTCCGTCAACTGCATCGCCTCGCCACCGCTTCGATCCAACAGCCAAACCTGATTGCCGCGTGTTTTGCCCGGGCGCGAGGACGTAAATGATAAGTACTTGCCGTCGGGGCTCCAGCGAGGCGAGTTCTCGCTCTCTTGACTGAACGTGATCTGCCTGTCGTTACTGCCGTCGATGCCGATCATCCAGATGTGCGAAGTGGACTTGTCGTTCTTCACGTCCGTACTGCTGACGGTGTAGGCGACGAATTTACCGTCGGGCGAGATCTGCGGGTCGCTGACGTTGCGAAAGCGGCTCAGGTCGTCGAGTTTCATCGGGCGACGAGCCGCGGTTTGCGCGACGAGCGAAAAAGCACACGCCAGAACTAACAGCAGGGAGAGAGAAGACAGGCGTCTTCGATACATGGGGGTTGGCCTCCTGAGCGAAAAGACTGAACTGGTGGTATTACGAATACAGCAGCGCAGGCGGAGAGTTTAACTACAGATTGGACGGAACACAACGAATCGCGTGTTATCTGGGCGCGTAATTGATGCGGCGAAGTTCACGCATGCGGCCGTCGTCGAGTTTTCCTTCCACCAGCTCGTAGCCGAGCAACGCGAAGACGCGGTTGCGCAGGAAGAGTGGGCGGGAGTTTCCGTACCAATCGACACACGACGCGCGGCAGTTGTCGTCCACCGCTTTCTCAGACTGCGCGTCAAGTTCGCCGATTTCACGAAACGCACGCGCTTCGTTGCGCAGAAACAGAATCGCCGATGACGACTCGAACAAGTGAGCGTATCCGGGACGCGCGGGCACGCTGATCGGCAAACCCAAGGTGCCCGATTCATCGCCGTCGGGCTTGTAGAAGAAACCGTGACTACGCAGCTCGCCCTGTGAAGCCTCTTTGCGTGTGAAACGCG
>DASUOZ010000791.1:0-3880 GCA_036276375.1 Pyrinomonadaceae bacterium
CAGAAAGTTTCGCCTGTAACGGCTTTCCGTTCACGTCTGTAACAATCACTCCCGCTTCGCGCGCGATCAATTCCGTACACACGTCATATGGATGGCAACAGATTCCTAGTGCGAAGCCACGCTTTCGCAGCGTGTTTTCCATCAACGGCCGCAGATCCGCGATGAACCGATCGTGACCACTCATCAATTCATAAAGCTGACCGCCGGTTGAGGCGTACTGGTCTTCAAAACAATTCGCTTTGCCCGGCGCTGGTGGTCCAAGTGCTCCACGCACGATCTCTTCGTCGATTGCGGCGAGCTCATCACGCGCGCCCGGGAAGAACCGTGCGACTTCCGCGTAACCATGCTCGATGGTGACGGCGCCGGAGGGCCGCAATTTGAGCGCGAAACTTTCGTCAGTAAGACGATTGTAACGCTCCGCACTCGCGCCTCGGCCCCGGAAGGCCCAGGCGCTGTCGGAAAGATGTTGTTTGACCAGTGGAATCTCCGTTTGAATAGCAAAGTCGATATCGGCGAGAGTGGTATCGTCTCCGCGATTCGGTGCGACGCCGGTGAGGATCCAGCCGCTTCGTTTCTGATACATCAAGCCGCGCGTGCCGTCGATCGGGTCGACAATCACGCGCCACTCTGCCTCCGTCTCGGAAACGCCACCCGGCAACCCCATCTTTCCCCCAGGTAATCCTTCAGCAATCAGGACCACTGAAGTTGATGGCGCTACTTCGCGTTCGAAGAAATCGACGAGGAATTCTTCGCTGATTCGATCGACGGCATAGATTGTGTCGCCTTCGTCGTCGTGGGCCACGCTCGCCAGCGACTCGATAGCCGAGTGCTCACAAGCTTCGACGACGACGCGGCGGATGGACCGGTGTAAACGCCTGATTGCCGCAAACAGCGGCTGTTCGATTGGAAACGAATCAGCCATTGCGGACGTTTGTAACGAAGAAGTGCTGGTTAATTCAAGTCGCCGTCCGCATTTTGCGCGAACGCAGACGCCACAATCCGTGCAACGAGAGAACAACGGAAAACAGCGCCGTCACGCCGATCGCGATCAGCGTCCAGATGAAGAAGAAACCTCCGGTCGAGTTAGCGATGCTGCTGCCGATGCCGACACCCTTCCCCCTCATGTGGATGACGGGGACCACCAACCCAAGCAGCGATCCGATGAGGATGATGAGGTACCCCGATCGCCGTCCGGCTAGCACGAGCGTTCCGTATAACCAAACGACACAGATGGGCACAGCAATAAGGTTGGTGAGTCCTCCCTTTTCGAACCCGCGGACGATGTCGTCCGCCAGGTGGAACGTCATGAAAAGAATCGTGAGCAGAGATGAGCTGGTTAACAGTGCGTTCTGGTTCATTGGAGTTTCACCCTGGACCAACGGGATTCAAAGACCCAAAGCGTACAGGCTTCGAAACCCCCAAGTCTCCACACACTGTAAATAGATTGTAAAAAGTTGTACCGCGAGTTATTCGATGAAGCGATAGCCGAGCCGGTGAACCGTAATGATGTGCCGCGGTTCGGATGGGTCAGGCTCGATTTTCTGCCGCAACCTGGCGATGTGGTTATCAACCGTCCGCGTAACCGGATTGCTTTCATATCCCCAAACTTCGTCGAGCAGTTGATCGCGCGTGACGATTTCACCGCGATGCCGGATGAGGTAGCGCAGGATCTCAAACTCGCGAGCTGAAAGATCCAAAGCTTTACCGGCTTTGCGCGCCGTGTACTTCTTAAAGTTCAGCTCCACCTCGCCGAAGGTAAAACTATCCAGCTCGACAACCTGTTTTGCTGCCCGGCGCAAGTGCGCCCTGATACGCGCGAGCAGTTCCTTGATGCTAAACGGCTTCGTCACGTAATCATCCGCGCCAACTTCCAACCCGACCACTTTGTCAGTTTCCTGACTCCGAGCAGTCAGCATCAGGATTGGAGTCTCGATTCCGCGAGTACGCAAAGTGCGACACACATCTATTCCGCTCATCATGGGCAGCATCACGTCGAGCAGAATGATGTCAACTTTCTCCGTCGACGCTTTCTCCAGGCCTTCTTTGCCGTCGCGCGCAACGGAAACCTCGTAGCCCTCATACTCACAGCTATCTTTCAACCCGAGAACCATGTTGGGCTCGTCTTCGATGATCAGGACTTTGACCAACTTATGTCTCTCCTGTTCTCAGGCTTGCGCTTCCGCGCGCTTATTTGCCAACGGAAGAAGAATCGTGAAACGAGTTCCCTTGCCGGCCTCGCTTTCGACCGCGATGGTTCCCTGGTGTGCTTCAACGATGTGCTTCACGAGAGATAACCCCAGACCGCTACCCTTTACGTCATGGACCAGTCCGTTGCCCACACGGTAAAACTTCTCGAAAATCTTTGTCTGTTCCGCGCGGGGAATTCCTATTCCATGGTCTTCTATTTCGATCGCCAGCGCAGCTCCACGCCGTTCGGCCGTGATCGCGAGCCGCTTCACTTCGCGTGAATACTTCATCGCATTATCAAGCAGATTTGAGACGGCCTGGGCCATTGCCTCACGATCGATCACGGTTGGCGGCAGATCAGGATGTATGTTTGTTTGAACATCAAACCCGGAATTAACGATCTGATAACGATAGCTCGAAAGCACACTCTCAATCACTTCGCCGATATCAGCAGCGACGAAGTTATACGTTTTCCTCCCGGCTTCGATTTTCGAGAAGTCGAGGATGTTGTCGATCATCTTATTCAGACGCAGACTTTCATGCCGGATGATGCGGTAGTACTCCGTCTTCTTCTCATCATTCTTCACGCGGCCGAGTTCGAGGATTTCCGAAAAGAGGCTGAGCAACGAGAGCGGCGTCTTTAGTTCATGCGAGACGTTGGCGACAAAATTCGATTTCGCCTGGGCCAAACGCGCTTCTCGGTCAGTGGCGCGCAGCGTCAGCGTAATGCCGCCAAGTAAGAACACGAGCACGAGTAAGGCCGCACCGGCACTGTGCAAGAAACTGTTGCGCGTGAGCTCATCGAGATTTGTATTTTTCAGGGCGATTTGCGCTTTCCAATTCGAGAACGGACGATCGAAGTTGGTCTCGAGCAGGTATTCGCTTTGAGCGGCCGCGTTTGCGTAAAGTACACGGCCGTTCTCGTCCGTTATCGTGATCGCCATGGCTGGTGAGGCGGTGTTTCCGTGCTGTGCGTTTATGGTTTTGGTGATGGTGCCGGCGATCAGCTCGTCAGTGATAAAACTCTCCTTCAATAACACACCAACAAAACGGCTCTGCTCTCCGTTCGTTGGATCCTTCAACGGGTAAAACAGATATCTTCCGCTGAACAAATACTTGCGATCGTTGTCGAGAAAACTCTGGGCCATCCGCGCTCTGTCAAACACAGCTTGACCGGCTGGGTCGCCGAAAACAAAGATCTCCTCAATCTCACCATGCGACCGCTTTACGCCGGCGAAGTAACTGTCGAGCTCGGCCGTGTTTTCTCCTGACGAAAGGTTCATGCTGTCGATCGGGTTCAAAGTTTTCGCCGCGATGTCCACCAGGCGCTGTTTCATTTGCTGCTCGACGATCGTCAAACCCTGTCGCAGGTTGTCCTTGAATGCGCCTTTGGTTTTGTTCTGGAGCTCAACCAGCGACCGGTATTGCATGTAAGTCAACACGAGGAGGGGCAGTAACACGCCGACTGATGCCAATATCGTCAGCTTTTTTCGCAGGGAGAGTTTCCTGAGCGCATCCCGGAACACACGAAACGAGAGCATAGCCCGCGATTCTACAGAAAGTCGTCACACGCCGTACCGGAATTGTAAAAAGTTGTCACCAAAGCGCTTGACGGAACTCCGCTGACAAGCGTAGTCTTTGCACGTGGATTGACTTTGCGAGGCAAAGGGCTTTGAAATGCTCAACGGGAATT
>DASUOZ010000792.1:0-2623 GCA_036276375.1 Pyrinomonadaceae bacterium
CCGTGGCGAGCTCCTGGTTCGTCATTTGAAATCCGCCGTCGCCGACGATGGCAACGACCAGTTCATTTGGACGAGCCAGTTGTGCGCCGATGGCGGCGGGGAGACCAAAGCCCATCGTCCCGAGACCGCCGCTGGTGATTAACTGGCGGGTTTTCGTGAACGGATAGAACTGCGCTACCCACATCTGATGTTGGCCCACGTCAGTGGTAACGATCGCGTCGCCCCTGGTGAGACGATGCAGTTCGCGAATTACGCTCTGAGGTTTTATCTGTTTCCGCGAGCCGGAAAAACGCAGGGGCTGCGATCGTTGCCAGCCGCGAATGCTGTCCCACCACGTTTCGCGCGAGGCGACGGATTGTTCCAGCTTTTGTTTTCCGGCGTCTCCGGCGAAAGCGATGAACTCCTGTAACGCCAGCTTCACGTCGGCCGCGAGCGCCAGCGACGGCGCGACGTTCTTGCCGATGTTCGCCGGGTCGATGTCGACGTGAATTACGCGTGCGTGCGGCGCAAAAGTGGCGAGCTTTCCGGTTACGCGATCGTCGAATCTGACGCCCAGCGCGATCAGCAGATCGCACTCGGCCACGGCCATGTTCGCGGCGTAGGTGCCGTGCATTCCCAACATGCCGAGGCACAGCGAATGCGAAGACGGAAAACCACCGAGCCCCATCAACGTGGGGGCGACTGGTAAACGCAGCGTCTCTGCAAAGACGCGCAACGGTTCGTCGGCGCCTGAATTCGCGATGCCGCCGCCCGCGTAAACGACCGGGCGTTCAGAATCGAGTATCGCCGCAAATGCGCGAGCGGCGGCTTTGTGATCTATCGGCGGCGGCGCGGCAGAGAAGGGAAACCCGATGTGGTCCAGGCGTGAATGATTGGCGCGCGCGGCGCTGACGTCTTTCGGGATATCGATCACTACCGGTCCCGGCCGGCCCGAGCGCGCGAGATGAAACGCCTCTCGCACGACGCCGGCGAGGTCGCGGACGTCGCGCACGAGATAGTTGTGCTTAACGCACGGCCGCGTGATGCCGACGGTGTCTACTTCCTGAAAGGCGTCGGTGCCGATCAGGTGCTTTGGCACCTGGCCCGTGATGACGACGAGCGGCGTTGAATCCATGTAGGCGTTGGCGATGCCGGTCACGGCGTTGGTCGCGCCGGGCCCCGACGTGACCAGCACGACACCAACCCGCCCGGTCGCTCGGGCGTAGCCCTCGGCCATGTGCACGGCGCCCTGTTCGTGTCGCACGAGGTAATGCGTCAGGCGATCGCGGGCGCGCCAGAGCTCGTCGTAAATGTGCAAGACAGCGCCGCCCGGATAGCCGAAGATCGTATCGACACCTTCAAAGACGAGTGCCTCAACGAGTATTTCGGCGCCAGTGGTCCACTCCATGAGGGCGGACTCTACGCCTCAACCCCCGGCTTTGTAAAATTTATTCTTTTAAGAGAATTATAAATGTGGCTATAATCCGGGCCATGGAGATGGCACAATTGGAATACTTCTCGAGCGTCGTGCAGGAGAAGAGCTTTTCGAAGGCGGCGGACAAAGTGTTTCGCACGCAGCCGGCCGTGAGTATCGCTATTCGCCGGTTGGAAGAAGAGATCGGCCTGCCACTGCTGGATCGAACGCAGAAAACGCCCGTGCTGACCGAAGCCGGACAGGTGGTCTACGACTACGCGCAACGCATTCTCGATCTGCGCAACCAGGTCGCGCAGGCCATCGCGGAAATGCAGACGCTCAAGAAAGGCCGCGTGCGTGTCGGCGCCAACGAGAGCACGTCGCTGTACCTTTTGCCGGAACTCATCCTGACGTTTCGCGAGCGTCATCCGGAAGTGAAGGTCGAGATCTTTCGTCACGTCTCCAGTCACTTGCCACGTGAAGTGCTCGATCGCAATGTCGACTTCGCGTTGATGGCTTCGGAACCCGAGGATCGCGACCTCGAGGCGTTTCCGGTACTCAAGGATGAGCTTGCGCTGATCATGAGCCCCAGGCACCCGCTCGCCGGTCGCGCGTCTATAAAGATCAAGGAACTCGGCAGCGAGTCGTTCATCGCGCACAACGTTAAATCGGGTTCGCGCGTGAAGGTGATAGAAGCGTTTGCTCGCCATCACACCCCGCTGAACATCACGCTCGAACTGGCGACGATCGAGACGATCAAACGTTTCGTGCAGAAGCGTGTGGGCCTCGCGTTCGTGCCGCGTATGTGTGTGCGTGAGGAACTGGAGCGCGGCGTACTGGTGAGTGTTCCGGTGCGCGGCCTGAGTCACACCAGAACACTCTGGGCGGCGCATCGGCGCGGCGCGAATTTCTCACCGGCGGCCTCAGCCTTCCTGAACGTGCTGAAGCTGCACGCGGAAGGGAAGTGAAGACAGCCTGATCTTCTCAAACAACTCATTCATAATTTTCCTCATCTCACGAGCTGACGTCGCACGAACCTTCGCGACCGCCGGCAAGTAATCAACGAGATCCTCCCCAGGCTCAAACTAAACTGAAAGTCTATCGATCGAGCATAGGTCGGAACGTCTGCGTTTCGCTTTTTGCAGCAGTGTGTCTCGTGAGCGTAAGAACGTAGTTGAATCTAATCACATCCAGGTGAGGCGACCATGAGCCAGCGATGGCTTCTTTCCC
>DASUOZ010000793.1:0-5456 GCA_036276375.1 Pyrinomonadaceae bacterium
GTGGACAACGGACGCGGCATACAGTGGACTCGCCGTTATTTGGCACGCGCGATTCGGGTGGCCGTCTGCGGCGATCCACCAGGATCGCCATGATGAAGAAGAAGAGTGAGGACGATGCTTGTGCCAAACTCAGAACTTTCGACCAGCCTAACGACACTCCATAAGATCGCGATTTTTTGTGCCTCTCAGCCGGGATTGTGACAAGCTGTGACTTGTTCTCTCATTCGCAACGACGAGGCAAGGTCATCGACAGGTGGGAGATGACGAACGGAAGTTTCAGAGTCTGGGTCCTTCAGTACGACGAACAGAGTGCTTTTCCCGCACCAACTGGAGCGTACTACGTGTTTCAATCGGCCGTAAACGGTTCGGACTCGTGGAATGAAATAGTGACGTTCCGACACGATGATGCAGTTGCGATCGCTCGGGACCACGTTCAGTTCATCAATGAACAAGTCGGGTATGTATTCATGGGCTAGTTGTACGCGGTTACGACTGACGGCGGGCATATCTGGTCAGTTTGGGAGCTTCAAAAGACCCTGCATTACCGAAGACCTACAATTACGATTTGATTCGAGATGTGCGCATATCACCAGACGGAACTGGCAGGATGGTCTTACGGCTAACGGACGACACAAAGGCGGAGTTCACGACCCATAGCTTCGGCCGGCAATGGGCGGTTGAATAAGTTCCGGAGAAAAGGGAAAAACGGTTTGGCGGAACAGATTCCAGAGTCGGCGACCCTGCCTACTATATTTACCTCGAGCCTTTACGGATGCGAATCTAACAAGCAGCGCTGAAACCCTTACCTGAATGACTTCCCCTCCACCATCCGCCCCTCGCTTGACGCACCGCAGCGCGCATGCTAGCTTGCGGCTTCACCTGTATTTATGATGTAAAGAGCGTGAGACTCGCGATGAGTCGCGCGTGGTGAGTAACTTGACTGCAACGGCGCCGCAACTAAAACAGACCCCTCTCAATAACGCTCACCGGCAAATGGGCGGCCGCATGGTCGACGTCGGCGGCTGGGATATGCCCGTGCAATATCCCGCCGGCACCATCGAAGAACACCTGCGCACCCGCACCCACGCCGGCCTCTTCGACGTCTCGCACATGGGTGAGATCGACGTCCGCGGCCCCGACGCAATCCCCTTTGTAAACCGCCTCACTTCAAACGACGTCACTAAACTCGTAGACGGACAGGCGCAGTACACCGCACTGACAACCGAAAAAGGCACCGTCGTCGACGATCTGCTGGTTTATCGTCTCAGCGCCGATCACTTGCTGCTCGTCGTAAACGCCAGCACCACCGAAAAAGACTGGGAATGGATCCGCTCACATCACGCGGGCGAAGCCGTCGAGCTCAACAACGTCAGCGCCAAATACTGCCAACTCGCAATTCAGGGACCCGACGCCATCAGGATTCTCCAGAAACTCACCCAGGTTGCGCTTTCCGAGATCAAGTATTACCACTTCACGACCGGCGCCGTTGACGGCGTCGACAGCATCATCTCGCGCACCGGTTACACCGGCGAAGACGGTTTCGAAGTTTACGCCGCACCCGAACACGCGGAACGACTGTGGTCCAGAATTCTCGAAGCCGGTAACTTCGGCGCTGACGACGGCGTGCTGCCCTGCGGTCTCGCCGCACGCAACACGCTCCGCCTTGAAGCGGGAATGGCGCTCTACGGAAACGACATCGACGACACCACAACGTTGCTCGAAGCCAACCTCGGTTGGATTTGTAAACTGGACAAGGGCGACTTTATCGGCCGCGCAGCGTTGGTCCAACAAAAGGCCGAGGGCGTGACGCGAAAGCTGGTAGGCTTCGAAGTTATCGATCGCGGCATTGCTCGCGATCATCAGGACGTCGTGATCGACGACCAGCGCGCCGGCACGGTCACGTCCGGAAGCCCGGCTCCATATTTAAAGAAGAACATCGGGCTTGCCTACGTCCCAACTGAGTACGCAAACGTGGGCCAGGAGATCAAGATCGACGTGCGAGGCCGACTCGTGCGCGCGCAAGTAGTGAAGACGCCGTTTTATAAACGAGCGAAGTAGTAACAAAACAAAATAGCGTGGAGGAACCATGGCGAACGTTCCAGAAGACTTACACTACAGCAAGGACCATGAGTGGGTCAGGGTCGACGGCGATCAAGCCATCATCGGCATCACTGACTATGCCCAAAACTCATTGGGCGACGTAGTGTACGTTGAGTTGCCAAAGACAGGCGAGGAGTTTGCAGCAAATGAGCCTTTCGGCTCCGTTGAATCCGTGAAGGCCGTGTCGGAGGTCTTCACACCCGTCGCGGGCGCCGTGGTGACGATCAACGAGTCACTCGCCGACGAGCCGGAAAAAGTGAATTCCGATCCGTACGACGAAGGCTGGATGATCCGCCTGCGCATGGCAAATCCCGGAGACGTTGATAGTCTTTTGACTGCTGCCGAGTACGAAGATTTTACGAAAGCTGAGAGCGAATAATCTTGCGCTACATTCCTAACTCGCCGGAAGAGCGCACGGAGATGCTCGAGGCAATCGGTCTCCAGTCTGCTGAGCAACTGTTTGACTCAATCCCACCGGAGTTACGACTACAGCGGCCGCTAAAGACTCCCGACGCTCTTTCGGAAATAGAGCTGCTGGAAAAGTTTGAACGTCTCGGCAGCCGAAACGCGGCCGCGCAGCGCACCAGCTTTCTCGGCGCCGGCGCGTATTCCCACTACATCCCGACGATCGTCGATCACATCATCTCGCGTTCTGAGTTTTTTACCGCCTACACGCCTTACCAACCCGAAATCTCGCAGGGCACGCTGCAAACTATCTTCGAGTTTCAAACACTGGTCTGCCAGTTGACGGGAATGGAGGTCGCTAACGCGTCGATGTACGACGGTTCGACCGCGCTTGCCGAGGCCGTGTTGATGGCCGAACGCATCACGCGCCGTTCGAAAGTGATCGCCTCTGCCGCGGTCCATCCGCAGTATCTCGAAGTGGTGAAGACTTACGTGCAGCACGCGGGCATCGATCTCGAGCTCGCTGAGTTTGACGAAAAGACCGGACAAGCAGGCGGAGCACTCGCCAAAGTTGTTGACGATCAAACCGCGGCGCTCGTGGTCCAGTCGCCAAACTTCTTCGGTTGCATCGAGGACGTCAAAGCACTTGCCGAGGCCGCGCATGCGAAAGGCGCGCTGCTCATCGTGGCCATCACGGAAGCAATGTCGCTGGGGCTCTTGAAGTCGCCGGGCGCATGTGGCGCCGACATCGTTGTCGCCGAAGGCCAATCGTTCGGCGTGCCGCTTTCGTTTGGTGGTCCATACGTCGGGCTCTTCGCGACGCGCGACAAGTATGCGCGGCAGATTCCCGGACGGCTCGTCGGCGAGGCTTACGACAAGAAAGGCCGGCGCGGTTTCGTGCTCACGCTCGCCACGCGCGAACAACACATTCGCCGCGAAAAAGCGACGTCAAACATCTGCACCAACGAAGGCCTGATCGCTCTCGCGGCGACCGTCTACATGGAAGCGATGGGCAAACGCGGGCTGCAGGAAGCAGCGCACCAGTGTTTGCAAAAGGCTGCGTACACGGCAAAGCGCATCGCCGAAGTAAAAGGTTTTTCACTTCCCTTCAACGGCCCGGTTTTCAATGAATTCGTGGTGCGAGGACCGCTGAAATCCGTGGAGCTCCTGTCGCGAGTCGCCAGGGAGAAAGAGATTGAAGCCGGGATCGCATTGTCGCGCTTCATGGCCGGCAGAGATAACGATTTTTTGGTCTGTGTTACTGAAACAAACACCCGCGAGCAGATCGACTCGCTCGTCTCAGCTCTAAGCGAACTATGACCAGCGGTATCACAAAAGTCACCAGCCACATCAGTCCCAACGAACAACTCATCTTCGAGCGTTCACAACCCGGACGCATCGGTTACCGACTGCCCGCTCTGGACGTCGAGGAATTACCAATTGCGAGCCTGATTCCGAAACAGTTTCAGCGCGACGACGATCTGGAAGGCGTACCCGAGGTGAGTGAAGTCGACGTGGTCCGCCACTTCATTCGCATGTCGACGTGGAACTATTCGATCGACATCGGCATGTACCCGCTGGGCTCGTGCACGATGAAATACAACTCGCGCCTCAACGAGCGCGTGGCTCGTATCGCCGGGTTCGCCGTTCTTCATCCGCTTGCGGATGAAGAAGACAGCCAGGGCGCGCTGCAAGTGATTCACGAACTTCAGGACTGTCTCGCCGAAATCACCGGTCTGCCCGGCGTTTCGTTGCAGCCGGCCGCGGGCGCACATGGTGAGATGACGGGCATCATGATCATTCGCGCGTTTCTCGATGCGCGCGACGGAGCCGCCGCCTCCGGCCGGCGCACAATGCTCATTCCCGATTCCGCACACGGAACGAATCCCGCCTCGGCCCACTTGTCGGGCTTCTCAGTGAAGACGATCAGATCGACCGCCGAAGGTCTAACCGATCTCGATCACCTGCGCGAGCTGTGCGCACATGGCGACGTCGCCGGGCTGATGCTAACCAACCCAAACACGCTCGGACTCTTCGAACGCAACATCAAACAGATCTGCGACATCGTTCACGAAGCGGGCGGACTCGTTTACATGGACGGCGCCAACATGAACGCCCTCGTCGGCGTTGCGCGTCCGGGTGACATGGGCGTGGACGTGATTCACCTCAACCTCCACAAGACATTTTCCACGCCACACGGTGGCGGTGGACCAGGCTGCGGTCCATGTTGCTGCACGAAAGAGCTGGAGCCGTTTCTGCCGGTGCCACGCATCGTCAAAACAGGCGACACGTACCGGCTCGATCATAACCAGCCGAAGTCGATCGGACGCGTTAAAGCATTCTTCGGCAATTACGGCATGATGTTGCGCGCACTCGCTTACACGCTAACGCACGGCAACGATGGTCTGCGTGAAGCCACTGAAGCCGCCGTGCTCAACGCGCGTTACATCGCGGACGGTCTCACCAGCGATTACGACAAACCATTCAATAGTCCGCCAATGCACGAAGTGGTCTTCACGGACAAGCGACAGTCGCGCAAAGGCGTCCATACGCTCGACATCGCGAAGCGTTTGATCGACTACGGATTTCACCCGATGACGATCTACTTCCCGCTAATCGTACAGGGTGCGATGTTGATTGAACCGACGGAATCAGTAGGCAGGCAGGAGCTCGATCAGTTTATCGCCGCGATGAGATCTATTGCGCGTGAGGCCGTGGAAGATCCGGAGTTGGTGCTGAACGCGCCGCACGATACGCGTATCGGCCGTCTCGACGAAGCCGCCGCCGCCCGTAAGCCTGTCTTACGTTGGAAACCATCCACAGATTACGCAGAGCCGGCAAAAGCTTAGTCTTTGTAGTCAGTGGGCGGGTTTTGAATTTTTAAGAGGGCGAGCCTTTCGACGACGTGCCCTTTGACAATGTGCTCCTCGACAATCTCCGCCACGTCTGTC
>DASUOZ010000794.1:0-2572 GCA_036276375.1 Pyrinomonadaceae bacterium
CGGAAAGCGTTTCTGGTAAACCGCGAGTTGGCCCAACGCCGCATAAGCATTCGTCAGTCCGGGGTCGATCGCGATGGCTTGCTTGAAATATCGTTCGGCGTCTTCGCCGCGTCCCAGGTGCAGCAACAAATCCCCGAGGTAATAGTTCGCTTCAGCTTCGGAGAGCGAGGCGCGTTGCATGGCGGTGTAGGACGCGTAAGCCTGCGGATCGTCGCCGCTCGCGATGCGCAACGAGGGAAGTTCTCCCTGACGAATATATGCGCGCAAGTCTTTCTCGATCTCGTCCAGACTCATGCCGAACGAGTTTTCCAGCGCTTTCACTACGTTGTCACCGCGGCCGACCGCGTGCAGAAAACGTTTGAACTGATCCTGCCGGCCGGGACGCCCGAGCATCAGGTAGTGGACCAGTGCCCACGACTCGCCGTAGAAGATCCCGGTCTTGTCCTGCTCGTTGTAGTGAGGCGAACGGCTATCGATCGCGAACAGAGTCTGAAGCGGCAGCAGCTCCTGACTGCGTAAGAGACGGATGTAAGGAAGTGTCAGTCCCAGCACTGCTTCGCCGCCGGCGAACTGTAGTGAACCGTAAAACTCGGCCAGCCCTTCATTCAGCCACACGGGCACGCCCGGTACGTTGTCTTTCAGGTGCAGGTGGATGTACTCGTGAAACGCGACCGCAAACGGATCTCGTTCACGCAGGTCGAGCGACATCGCGATGTAGTTGACGTCGTCACCCGGTAGGAAGTAGCCGGCAACGTTCGCGGGCCGCCCCTGGTACAGCGGCTTGACCGGCGTGAACGAAGTGTCATCACGAAAGACGACCACGGTCGTCGGCACGGACGAATCGAGCACGTTACGCGAGACGAGCCTGCCAAACGCGCTGTGAAAAAACTCGAGCCAGACGGCGACTTGTCGCAACTTCTCCGGTTCGGCGTTGCCGATCACGAAGAGGTTGTTCGTGCGCACACTGCGCCAGCTATCTCGCGTTTGCGCTGCGGCCGGGGTTGGAACAGAAAGGACTACGAGAAGAAATAGTGCGATGACTAACTTCATAACCGATTGCTCTACCGCTTTCTTGCAAACTACTTGAGCGCAACCGGCGCCGCCTAACCGGAGTGCGCTTTCAACCCGAAAACGACTTTCACCAAACCATTTAATCCAACGTCTTTTCCAGTAAAGCAGCCAGCCGCCAGCCGCCCTTGTGAATCTCACGCTTTACAACGTCCGCGGCCCAGCGTGAATAGAACGATTGCCCGGGGCGCGGCCGCTTCTCCTTTGCTTCTCCACTCCTGATGTCGCGCGCGCCGGAGACGATCTCGATGTTCTGATACATGAGACGCGTGCGCGCTTGGCGGGCAAGCGGCAGGATTTCGTTCGCCATCTGCTCAGCCCACGTCTCGGTGTCGCCGGTTAATTTCCAACCGGCAGGCTGCCTCGCGGCCAGACTTCTCACAACAGATGCATCGGACTGTACGCCGAAGGCGTTTTCGACAGTCTTGCTGTCCCAATATCCGTGAAGCTTCCCCGCGGAGACAAGCGCGCCGTTAACGAGGGTAAACAAAACCAGTTTGTTGCCGCCCTGATCGGCAAAACCTAAATTACTGGTCGACGGCTGGAACGGCAATCCATCGCGATCGAAAAACTCCGCGCCCACGTGGAGTGGCTGATGGATGTCACCGAGGTAGTGTGCCAGCAGTATCACGGCGACAGACTTCGTGATGCCGCGGTCGTTTGTCTCCGGTTCTTCACCGCGCAGCACGCGAACACAAAACGGAATCATCTGCACGATATCAAACTCGAAACGTCCGACTTCTCCATCAGCGTATACTTCGTCGCCGGTAACGGGCACGTCCGTAAAGTGAAACTCATGATGGTTCGGCTCACCGCTGCACGGGTTTGCTTCCAGAAACGCTCGCAGCTCGTCGTTGATTCGCTGTTTGGAGGTGACGGGAGCCATGCTCGGATTCCCACGGCATCCGTCCCAACTCTTGATTTCGTCGGGGAAGGTGGAGACCTCAGCCAGGGTAAGACCCCCAAGCAGGTCACGAACCTTTTTTGCCACCGTTCGATTTCTGGCGAGGCGCTTGTCGGCAATCGCGCCGACTAGTCTGTGTCCTCGTGGTCCATAGGCGAGGGCATTAACCGAGAACAGGGAAATGATAAGTACCAGGGGGACAAGTTTGCGCATCTCAATATTGTCCTGGCTGACATTCTTTCCAGGACCTCTCCTTTCGGGCGTGGTGGGTTGTAAGTGGCGAGGTTCATGAGTTCGATCCGTGACGGCGCTGGGCCCGACCGTCGTTTGTGACGGCAAGCGAGTTTAAAACCCGCGAGAAGTCGCGTCAATGAAATTTCGGATTAGGTTAAACTAAGGCATGTCTCGTTTGCAGGACGCGCAAAATAACCTTTCTGGACGGCCGACGTGGGCCGAGATCGATCTCAATCACCTCGCCGCAAACTTCAACCAGATCAAAAGGCGCGTGGGCTCGGCGGCGCGAGTCATGGCCGTCGTTAAAGCCAACGCGTATGGGCACGGCGCCGTGGAATGTGCGCGGCGGCTGGCGGCCGAAGGCGC
>DASUOZ010000795.1:0-9237 GCA_036276375.1 Pyrinomonadaceae bacterium
AGGTTGTAAAGCGACTCGATATTGGCGTCCATTCGCTCTTCCTGCGAATCCGCCACGAACACCACTCCATCCACACCTTTCAAAATCAGCTTGCGCGAGGCATCGTAAAAAACCTGACCGGGCACCGTGTACAGGTGAAACCGCGTCTTGAAGCCGCGCACGGTTCCGAGTTCGAGCGGCATGAAATCGAAAAACAACGTGCGGTCGGTTTCGGTTGCAAGACTGATCAGCTTCCCGCGCGCCTGTGGCGCGGTCGAGTCGAAGATGTACTGCAAGTTGGTCGTCTTACCACAAAGTCCTGGGCCGTAGTAAACGATTTTGCAGTTGATTTCTCTGGAAGCGTAATTAATAAAGGTCATAGCACATGCCGTCAGGTGAAAAGGCTGTCAATATCTTCGTCAGTGATACCGGCGAAGGGTGAGTCAGGATCGTCAAGGTCGCCGTTCGCGGTAATTTCGTCGAACATCTTGGCCAGTTGCTGGGAAACCTGTTTACTTCGTAGTTTCACCAGTCCCAGGCTCGAGCGATCGTCGAACACCACTACCAGCAACAACCTCCCAACCACCGAGATGTGAATACTGTCCTTCTCGCCTTCGTGGGAGAGAGTTGGAAACTCCTTTTCGCCGATTAGAGCAGCCATACCGCCGGTCGCCGCGACATTGCCGGCGGCGAGGGAGGCGAGGCTGGTTGTGTCAAGATTTCCCACTTCGCCCTGGGACGCGATCTCCTGACCGTCTTTGTCCACCAGAAAAACCACCTTTGCGGACGCGTCCATTCGCAAACGAGCCAGGACAGCCTTTATCTGGTGGTATTGTTGCTCACGCAACAGGATCGGTGTATCTGCCATTGTGCGACTCTTTATTTGAAGGCCGGGGCGGGATGCTACCTGGAGAGTAAAAGGTGAAACGCCTCGTCGTGCAATCGCAAGCTTTGAATCTAAAAGAGGTAACTAAATCGGTTGGGGCTATTTGCCGAGGTGGATTAAGCCTCCGTAAGCCAAGACGCACTTTAACATAGCCAACAATGTGCATCAAGTGTTTTTCTTTGTTGGTACTTTTGGACCCTGAGGAGTGGGAAAGGCAGGGTTAAAGCACCCGCAACTACTTGTCTCCGTTGATTTAGGAGGGCGTCTGTGGTAAGCTCCGGGCGTTTCCGCGGCTGCTCGCTAAAAGTGAGCAGCCTTTTGAGATTCAGCCCCATGAGTAGCAGTCTCGCAAAAGGCGTGCGACGGCCAGCATCGCGCTCGAAGACGAAGCGAGCGCCAGCTAAGACCGCGAAGCGCGTGGCAAAAGCGACGACGGCGAGGCCCAAAGCAAAACGAGCAAGCGCAGCGAAGTCACCCTCCCGCCCGCTCGCTAAGAAGCCAGTAAAAGCCGCAGCCAGGAAAGCCGCTAAGCCAAAGTCAACCACCAAGGCCCGCAAGGCCGCTCCAAAACCGGTGGTTCGCAAAGCCGCGCCTGCGAAGAAGGTCTCCGTATCTAGAGTCAAAAAGACTCACAAACTCGCAGCCGTTCGCGCCGTTCGACCCACTCCAACCTCGCCGCCTCCGCCACGTCAGCCGACGGTGGATGAATCGGCAGCGTTGGGCGCGTTTGAACGCGCGCACAAAGAATTTGTTCGCGGCCGGTTTGCGGAGGCTCGCAACCAGTTTCGCGTGCTGGTCGATAAGTATTCACAAGTTTCGGAAGTCGCCGCTCGCGCGCGAACCTATCTCGCGATCGCCGAGTCGCGACTGCGCACCGAAAGCATGCTGCCACGGGATGCTGATTCGCTTTATGACCGTGGCGTAATCGAACTGAACCGCGGTGAATACGTCGCCGCCCAGGAAATGTTTGAACGCGCGCTCAAGCGCGAACCCGAAGCAGCGCATATCCACTACGGTCTCGCTGCTACTCGCGCCCGTCTCGGTTCGATCGACCTCGCGTTGGAGTCACTGCAACGCGCGCTCGACCTGCAACCAAATCTTCGGGTCCGTGCGCAGCACGATCACGACCTGAACCCCCTGCGTAACGACCCCGACTTCGATCGGTTGATCTTCAGCAATCCTTCCTAACTCTGCTCTTTCCTGAGTTATTATTTGCAGGACAGAATGACAACTGGTGGACAAAATCTTGTCGCCATTGGCGGCGGCACTGGTCTCTCGACGCTTCTTGCGGGTTTGAAGAAGCGCGTCGGCCAAACTGACGAACGAGTTTGGATCGAAAACTTGTCCGCCATCGTCACCGTTTCGGATGACGGCGGCAGTTCCGGTCGCCTGCGAGATGAGTTGCAGATGTTGCCCCCGGGTGATATTCGCAACTGCATGATCGCGCTCTCGGAAGACTCAAGCCTGCTGGCGAAACTCTTTCGCTATCGCTTCCGCGGTGACGGAGAACTCGGCGGTCACAGTTTTGGCAACCTCTTTCTAGCGGCGCTCACTGAAGTCACGGGCGATTTCACGGAAGCCATCAGGCTCTCGTCTGAAATTCTCGCCAGCAAAGGTCACATCTTCCCCGCTACAATCAGCGACGTCCGGCTCGTGGCGGAGCTCGAAGACGGTTCCGTAGTTAGTGGCGAAACGCAGATCTCCAAGTCAGCGCAGCCGATCCGGAGTCTGCGACTCGAACCGGAAAGATGTTTACCGTTGCCGGAAGTGTTGAAAGCACTTCGCAGCGCCGACGTCATCACCGTTGGTCCGGGTTCGCTCTACACGAGTATCCTGCCGAACCTGCTCGTCGCGCAGGTCGCACGTGTCATCGGTCAGAGTCAAGCGACGAAGATCTTCGTGAACAACCTAATGACGCAGCCCGGCGAGACGGATGGCTACAACGCCCGCGCGCATTTGGAAACGATCAATAAGTACGCGCCGGAAATACATTTTGATTTCGTGGTTGTAAACAACCGCCGGATCAGTGAGGAACAGGCCGAACGTTATGCCGCCGAGGGTGCTTACCAGATCGGCATCAACGATTCGATTGAAGCCGTTGTCGATCAAACTACGGAAATCGTCCGTGCGGATCTGCTCGATGGCGGTGAGAAGGTGCGGCACAACTCCGAACGCCTGGCCGAAGTCGTGCTTGCCTGCCGCGAACGCGTGCTTTCCGAGGTGACAGTAAGCTGGTTATGAGCCACAAAGAAGCACAAAGGGCACAATTGTGTTAGCAACTGAAACAAAACCGCTGAACGTGCTCGTGCTGGCCGCAGGCCTGGGTACGCGGATGAAGTCCCGGCGCGCGAAGGTGCTGCACGAGCTTGGTGGGCGCCCGCTGATTACGCACGTCGTGCGCGCGGCGCAGACGCTTGATCCAAAGACGATTCTCGTAATCGTTGGTCACCAGGCCGAAGAAGTCGAACAGGCAGTGCTCGCGGAAATCGGCGAACTGGCGTCATTCGCGATCCAGGCGCAGCAGCGTGGCACCGGCGACGCCGTTGAGTCCGCGCGCAAACAGCTTGAAAATTCCGATTCGCTGGTTTTGCTGTTGTCAGGCGACGTGCCGATGATTCGTGCCGAAACCTTGCGAAACCTGATCGAACATCACCAGCAGACCAGCGCCGCTTGTACGATCCTCGGCGTGCGACTGGAGAACCCGACCGGCTACGGACGCATCATCCGCGACGACCAGGACCGGTTTCAGAAGATAGTCGAGCAAAAAGATGCGTCGGAGGACGAGAGAAAAGTGCGCGAGATCAACTCGGGAATCTATTGTTTCGAGTCTAAAGACCTGTTTGAGGCTTTGCAGCGCATCGAGCCGAAGAACCAGCAGGGCGAGTATTACCTGACTGACGTGGCCGAGATTCTCAATAGCGGCGGCCGCAAGGTCGAAGTCGTCACGCACACTGACGCGCGCGAAGTCTCGGGCATCAACACACGCGCTGAACTGGCGGAGTTTGAAAACCTGCTGCGTCGCAACGCGATTCGGCGTTTGATGACTGACGTCGGCGTCACTTTTATTGACCCATCGCACGCTTACGTCAGTCCGGACGCCGAGATCGGCCGCGACACCGTGATCTATCCCGACGTCGCGATTGAGGGAAAGACGGTGATTGGTGAAAGCTGTGTCATCCGCTCGGGCGCGCGAATCTCGAATTCGAAGCTCGGCGATAACGTGACTGTCAAAGACCACTCGATCATCGTCGACTCCGAGATCGGGTCGAATTGTTCCGTCGGCCCGTTTGCGCATCTGCGCATGAACGCGACGTTAGAGGAAAAAGCAACAGTCGGAAACTTCGTCGAGGTGAAAAAGTCGCGCTTGAAACGCGGCACCAAGGCGATGCATCTGACGTATCTTGGCGACGCCACGATCGGCGAGCGCACAAACATCGGCGCCGGCACCGTCACGTGCAACTACGACGGAGTTCGCAAGCACGAAACCATCATCGAAGATGATGTTAAGATCGGTTCGGACACGATGCTGGTCGCACCGGTGCGCGTCGGGTCGCGATCGGTAACGGGCGCCGGGTCGGTTGTGACGAAAGACGTGCCGCCGGACTCGCTCGTCGCGGGTGTGCCGGCGGAAGTGAAGAAGAAATTGAAGTAAACCAGGAGCTGGACCAAAGCATGTGTGGAATTGTTGGTTACGTAGGCAATAAACAGGTCGTGCCGCTCATCATCGACGGGCTGCGCAAGCTCGAGTATCGCGGTTACGATTCCGCCGGCATTGCCGTCGTGAACGAAGGTCACGAGCTCGAGATACGTCGCGCTGAAGGCAAACTGCGCAATCTCGAAGAGACGATTCGACTCAGCCCGCTCGACGGCACTTACGGAATCGGCCACACGCGTTGGGCCACACACGGACGTCCGACCGAGGAAAATGCCCATCCACATCGCGACTGCACCGGCCGCGTCGTGGTGGTCCATAACGGCATCATCGAAAATTACCTGCAACTCAAAGATCGTCTACGCAAATCCGATCACCGGTTCGTTACCGAAACCGACACCGAGATCATCGCTCACCTGGTTGAGGAACACCTCAAAGAGCATTTGAACTTCGAGCAGGCCGTGCGCGCGGCTGTTTCCGAACTGCGCGGGATTTTCGCGCTCTCGATCATTCACGCCGACGAACCCGACACGATCATCGCCGTGCGCCAGGGACCGCCGGTGGTCATCGGTCTCGGCGATCGCGAGTTCTTTGTGGCGTCTGACATCCCACCGATTCTGCACCACACGCGCGACGTCTTCTTCCTCGGCGACGGCGAGATTGCCGTGATCACGAAAGACGCAGTGCGGGTGACCGATTTCGAAGGCAGCTCAGTTCAGCCGGCGATCCAACGCATCACGTGGGATCCGATCATGGCCGAAAAGGGCGGTTTCAAGCACTTCATGCTCAAGGAGATTTACGAGCAGCCGCGATCCGTTCGCGATACGGTGCAGGGCCGCATTTCACTCGACAGCGGCCAGGTGTTTCTCGACGAAATGAGCAACATCACCGAGGCCGACTTCAAACGGATTTCGTCAATCAAGATTGCCGCGTGCGGTACCGCGTGGCACGCGGGTCTCGCGGGCAAGTACATGATCGAGCAGTTGGCGCGTGTGCCGGTTGACGTAGATTACGCTTCCGAGTTTCGGTATCGCGACCCAGTACTTGACGAGAGTTCGTTGATGCTGGTGATCTCGCAGTCAGGCGAAACGGCCGACACGATCGCCGCGCTTCGTGAAGCAAAAGAGCTCGGCGCAAAGGTGCTGGCCATCTGCAACGTGCAGGGTTCGATGATCGTGCGTGAAGCTGACGGCACCATACTTACGCACGCTGGTCCGGAAATCGGCGTCGCTTCAACCAAGGCCTTCACTGCTCAGATGATCGCCCTTTACTTGTTTGGCCTTTATCTCGGGCAGGTTCGCGGCACGTTGTCCCAGGAAGAAGCGCGTTTCCACGCGCAGGAACTGGCGGAGTTGCCGGTGAAACTCGAACACCTGCTGAACAATTCCGACAGCATTGAAGAGCTTTCGAAGGAGTTTTTCCGCGCGACGGACTTTCTCTATCTCGGACGCGGAATCAATTTTCCGATGGCGCTCGAAGGCGCTCTGAAACTCAAAGAGATCTCCTACATCCACGCCGAAGGCTATCCGGCCGGCGAGATGAAGCACGGGCCAAACGCGTTGATTGACGAACGCCTGCCGGTGCTCTTCATCAACACGCGCGAAGAAGGCAATCGTGCGTCGGAGCTGCGTTATGAGAAGACGCACTCGAACATTGTCGAAGTAAAGGCTCGCGAAGGTATCGTGATTTCCGTTTTGACTGAAGGCGACACGATGTCGTCGGTAGTTTCCGATCACGTGATCGAGATCCCGGCGTCGAGCGATCTGCTCTCGCCGATCCTCTCGATCATCCCGCTCCAACTCCTTGCCTATCACATCGCGGTGCGCCGCGGCTGCGACGTGGACCAACCGCGCAATCTGGCGAAGTCCGTGACAGTCGAATAGACCACGCGCGCCTTGAGTGGTCCAGACGCCCGGGCCTCGTCGGGGGCTGAGTGGTCGAACCCCCTCGGGGGCAAACGGCTGCGGGCACCACTTTCCCCCACGTGTGCCACGCGACCACTCCCGTTTGCCCCCCGCTTTCACTAACGCGCAGTGTGATGAGAAAAAGGGCCGACGATTTTTCGGTCGGTACGTTCAGAGTTCAACCTTCAGGTTGTCAGACAAGCTAAAGCTTGAACTCAAAACACGAGGAGGATTTAGTCTTTGGTGTTCAGCAGTTGGCGTTGTTCGCGGGCCAGCAACTTCTCTTTGCGCTGTAGTCCCCAGCGATAGCCGCCGAGACTCTGATCTTCACGCACGACGCGATGGCACGGGATCACCAGCGCGACGGGATTGGTCGCACAGGCGCGGCCGACGGCGCGCACCGCGCCCGGTTTGCCGAGAGATTTCGCCACGTCGCCGTACGAAACTGTTTGACCGTAAGGAATTGCGCGCAGTTTTTCCCAGACCTGACGCTGAAACGCACTCGCACGAATATCGAGAGGCAGATCGAGATGCGGTTCGTTGTTCGTCAAGTGAGACAAAATCTTCTGCACCGTTTCGCGCAAAGTCTGATCGGCGCGTTGAATGGTCGCCTCGGGAAACTCCGCGCGTAGATCCGTTTCCAGCGTTGCGTCCGCGTCGGCCATGCGCACGGCACACACGCCGCGCTCTGTCACCGCTACGAGCAAGCGGCCCAACGGCGAACTGACGATCGTGTAGTCGATCTTCACACCACGTCCGCCGCGACCGTACGTCGCCGGCGTCATGCCCAACTCTTCCCCCGCCTGTTCGTAAACACGACTGCTCGAATTAAAACCCGAATCGTAAAGAGCGTTAGTCACTGATTCTCCTTCGCGCATCCGTTGTTTGAAACTCCCGAAACGGCGCGCAGCGACATACTGCCGCGGGCTGATTCCCATCACGCGCTTGAACGTGCGCTGCAAATGAAACGCGCTGACACCGACCTGCGCCGCAAGCTCGGCGAGCTTCACCCCTTCACTTTCGCCTGATGCGTCGAGCAAGTGACAAACACGCTGCACCATCGCCAATTGCGGATCGGCAACTTCACCACTACGCGGTTTGCAACGCAGACACGCCCGAAAACCTGCCTCCTCCGCAGCCCCGGCTTCTACGAAGAACGAAACGCGTTCGCGACGCGGACGGCGCGACGGGCACGAGGGCCGGCAGTAAACCTTCGTCGAACTAACGGCGAAGAAAAACTGTCCGTCGTAGCGAGCGTCTTTCGCCATCACCGCCTGCCAGAGCTGGTCGTCATTCGCCTGGAAAGTAGCAGTGCTCATAACGACGTGATGATAAGCCACACGCAGAAACGAAGCTATCCGCTTCTTGCGCTCAAACTTTCTTGTGTTTTTTGTGCCTCTTCGTGGCTCGTTTTGTCTACTTCAGAGGGTGTGGTTAAATGCAGGCGCACGTGGATTCGGAACTCCTGTCACAACTGAACGACCAGCAACGGGAAGCAGTACTCGCGACCGAAGGTCCGCTCCTCATCCTGGCGGGCGCCGGTTCCGGCAAGACCCGCGTCATCGCGCATCGCATCGCTTACCTCATCGCCGAGAAAAACATTCCGAGTTGGAACATTCTCGCGGTCACGTTTACGAACAAAGCCGCTGAAGAGATGCGTCTGCGCGTGCAGCGGCTGTTGCGCGAACGCGAGCGCTCGAGCCTGCCGCTGGTGTCGACCTTTCACAGTTTGTGCGTTCGCATCCTGCGCCAGGACATTGAAAAGCTCAACGACAAATACACGCGCAGGTTTACGATTTACGATCAGGACGACTCGCTGCGCGTGATCAAGCAGTGCATCAAGGAACTCGGTTACGACGAGAAGTATCTCGGCACGCGCGCCACGCAGTCGGCGATCAGTTCCGCAAAAAATCGCGGTGAGGACACTGAAGCGTTTGCGGCGCGCGCGGAATACGTCGACGAGCGGCGCGCGGCCGTAGGCCGTGTCTACAAGATGTACGAGGCTCGTCTGCACGCAAACAACGCGCTCGATTTCGACGACCTATTGATCAAAACCGTGCGTTTGCTTAAAGACGTCGCGGAAGTGCGGGAGAAGTACAACAACAAGTTTCGCTACATTCTCGTCGACGAATACCAGGACACAAACTCACTGCAATTCGCGCTGATCAGTTTGCTGACCGAGAAGCAGCAGAACATCGCCGTGGTCGGCGACGAAGATCAGTCGATCTACAAATGGCGCGGCGCGGACATCAGCAACATCCTCAACTTTGAAAAGCACTTCGCCAACACCAAAACGATCCGTCTCGAACAAAACTATCGCTCAACGCAAACGATCCTCGACGTCGCCGGCGCGGTCGTAAAACACAATCTCCAGCGCAAAGGGAAGAGTCTCTGGACTTCGAATCCGAAAGGCGGACGCGTCGGTTATTACCAGGCCCTCGACGCCGAGGCCGAAGCCCGCTGGGTTGCGGGAAAGATCCTCGAACATCGCCGCGACGAATTCGATCTGCGCGCCGCGGTGCTTTATCGCACCAACTCGCAGTCGCGTGTGTTTGAAGAAGCGATGCGCCGCGCTGGTCTTCAGTACAACATCATCGGCGGTTTCTCGTTCTACGAGCGCATGGAAGTGCGCGACATCATCGCGTATTTGAAACTGGCGATGAACCCGGACGATACGATTGCCTTGCAGCGCGTAATCAACAGCCCGCCGCGCGGCATCGGTAAACAGACGCTCGATGAGATCGAGCGCCGTGCGAAAGACGCCGAGCTCTCGCCCTGGCAAACGATCGAGGAGATCATCAAGAAGCCCGAAAACC
>DASUOZ010000796.1:0-23073 GCA_036276375.1 Pyrinomonadaceae bacterium
GACCTGTTGCGAGGCCTGCTCCACGTTCGTGTTTCAAAGAACGGCAAAGATCGCTTCGTTCCAATCAACCAGACGGTTCGCACGATGTTGGGAGGACTTCCGCGTACAAGCGAGTATGTCTTTCCAAGTCCGAAGACCGAAGGTCGTCTTGTCGACGTGAAGTTTCGCTTCGATAAGGCAAAGAGGGAAGCCGGGATTAGAGATTTCCGCTTCCATGACCTGCGTCACACCGCCGCCACTCGCATGGCAGACGGCGGAGCCGATGCGTTCGCGTTGGCCGAAATCTTCGGATGGTCAGACGTCAGAATGGCTCTGCGTTACACGCACGCGACCGACGAGGCCAAGCGCCGAGCAGTTGAAAATCTGGTGAAACCGATTGGACCAAGTGACGAATCGGTGACAAATGAAAAAGGCAGGGTCGCAGCCCTGCCCTAAGTCATTGATTCTATTGGTGGAGCAGAGGGGGATCGAACCCCTGACCTCCGCATTGCGAACGCGGCGCTCTGCCAAACTGAGCTACTGCCCCACGCGGAGTGCCATATTAGGAAGCGCGGTTCCGGAGTGTCAAGTTGCGCGAAGTATCCCGACACTAAGAGCAGCCGGCGACTTGCACGTCTGACCCGCGACTTGGACGTGCGCCTAACGCCCGCCTAACGCTTCAGGTGTTCACGCAGGTTCAAATTCCTGATCAACCGGTGTAGGTAATTCGGATGAACGCCCAACAGCTTCGCGGCGTCCGTGTAGTTGCCCTTTGCCTGGTCCATTGCCTGAAGGATTACGTGCTTCTTTATCGTTGCCACAGCTTCATGATATTTCGTCGGCGCTCGCGTGGTGTGCGTCTCAGCTTCGAGAATTGCTTCCGGCAGATCCTCCAGTAAGATCGCATCCGTCGTGCCCAGAACTACAGCGCGTTCGATTGCGTTTTCCAACTCGCGCACGTTCCCCGGCCAGTCGTAACTCAAGAGCCGCTTCTGCGCCGCCAACGAAATACTCGTGATCTTGCGGCTGCATTTTTCTCCGTACCTGATGGCAAAATATTTCGCGAGCAACGGTATGTCTTCCTGACGCTGTCTCAAAGGCGGCATCTCTAAATGTAAAACGTTGAGACGATAGAAGAGATCCTGCCGAAACACCCCCTGAGCGATCAGGTCTTCGAGATTTCGATTCGTTGCCGTAACCAGGCGCATATCGACTTTGATAGTGCGCGTGCCGCCAACTCGTTCGAATTCACGCTCCTGAAGCACGCGCAGTAGTTTGACTTGCAGTGGTGCTGATAACTCACCAATCTCATCCAGAAAGAGTGTTCCCCCGTCAGAAATCTCCAGCCGCCCCTTCCGCTGGACCAACGCGCCGGTAAAGGCGCCCTTCTCATGCCCAAACAATTCGCTTTCGAGAAGCGTCTCAGTCAATGCAGCACAGTTCACCGCAACGAAGGGTTTCATCGAACGCTTACTATTGTGATGAATTGCTCGCGCAACCAACTCTTTGCCCGTCCCACTTTCACCTGAGATCAGGACCGTCGAATCCGTCGGCGCGACTTTAGCTATAAACCCGTACACCTGCCGCATTCGCGGACTCTCACCAAGCATGCTGTGCTCAATGACAGCATCGGCTGTCAGTCGTTTGTTTTCGCTCTCTAACCATTCGATGTGGCGCGCGTTCTCGACCGCGACCGCCGCGATAGCGGCTATCGCCGAAGTTAATTGCAGGTGATCAGAATCAAAGTAAACGTTCGGTTCATTCGTATCGAGGTAAAGCACTCCTAACGACCTGCCGGCCATCTTCAGCGGAACACAAAGAACGGAACTTGTCTGCGTAGCGGCGACGTCGTCTTGAGACAGGCGCGCGGTCTTGTCGCGGTCTCCGATTAAGATCGCTGTGCCGTCTCTTAACACCTGGCGCGCGACCGTTCGGCTGAGCTCGATAGTCTCCTCGGATCCCTTTACCCGATCGAGTGCAAACACGGACGAGAACTCCTCTTCGCCCTCGTTCCCACTACTCTCCGAAAGCAGAATCGCTCCATGCCTCGCCGGAACAACTTCGAACATCAGCTCCAGCAACTTTTTCTGTAATTCCTGAAGACCGCGAATCGCGTTGATGGTCGTGCTGACCTTCATCAGGGCAGCGAGGTCTCGCGCCATCAAATACATGGCGTCATTGAATCCAAACTGAGTGGTGGAGCCGGTCACCAACCGGCTGTCATCAAACTCAACTTCGCTTGATTCCGAAGGAACGTCTCCTTCATGACGCAGGAAGAGAAACTGTGACTCTCCAAACCTCACCCGATCGCCGTGTTCGAGATGGCGGCGTTTGATGGGCACGTCGTTCACAAACGTGCCGTTCAAACTGTCGAGATCGGTAAGAAAAACCTGGTCGCCATCCCGCTCAACTTGAGAGTGCCGTCGCGAGACTGACCGATCCGGGATGCAAAGTGAGGCAGTACTATCACGGCCGATGATTGCCGGGGCATCTGTAATCGAAAGCACGGTTCCTTCGAGTTTTCCCCCTATGGCAACAAGACGAGGGTTCATAGTGGTCTCAGGAACTAAACCATTTGGTGAGAAGTTTACGCGTCGGGCATCCCACGAGCAAACCGTTGTCCGAACATCCGCGCGCAGCTATCTGAAGGGATAAGGTTCCTATCCGATTGGATAGCAGAGAGTTTTACTTTCCAAATGCCTGGAACGGTACTTTTCGGCCTGTTTTGTTCGATTCGAGCAACACATAGCTCGTGGCACGGAGATAGCGAAGGTCATGTCAGCCCAATTGAACTTTGATTGAGCCGCCCAGAAGAAGTCGGCAAACAGACTTCACGCAACGTTGAAGATCCTCACGCTTCCCATTAGGGGCCGGAAAGGCCAAGAGGAGCAAGAACATGTCAAAGCAAATCGTCAAGAGTCTCATGATGGTGACGCTGGTAGTTGGATTGTCGTTGGTTGCCGCTGTGAAATCAGCCAACGCTCAAGTCACGGGTCCGCTCGTCACGGCTGATATTCCCTTCGACTTTATCGTCGGCGACAAGACACTTCCGTCCGGTAGATACACGGTGAGTTCGGCCACAAGCGACGGTCAGGGCTTGAAGATCATCGCCCGAACCGGAAAGGCTGCGGCGTTCAGACTCAGCAGCCCGGTTAGCGCGAAGAACGAAAAGCTGAGGCCGAGACTGGTGTTTCATCGCTACGGTGAACAGTACTTCCTGGCTCAGGTTTGGTCCGGTGAACACTACGGCCGGCAACTGATGCAGTGCAAAGCAGAGCGCAATCTGCGACAGGAACTGGCCGCGAACCGGTCAAAGACCGGCTCAGCCAAGGTTGTTGAGGTAGCGGCGCGTTAGTTCGTTAGCTGCCAGCGGGCGCCTGGCTGATCCTCCCTCGCCTGACGCACGCATGTTTGTAAAAGCAGAACGGCAACCCTAGCCGCGAGGGTTGCCGTTCTCGCATGTCAAACCTTACTACACGTTGTCACGCCGTCGTTATCGAGCGAACCGCAACTTCGATCGCTTCATCCAGTCGCGCCGGATTCTTGCCACCACCTTGCGCGAGCTCTGGTTTGCCGCCACCGCGGCCGTCGAGCAGCACGCAGGCGTCGCGCATGAGGACGTTCATGTCACCCGGCGCGCCGGCGGAACGCGCGAAAACGAGGCGCGCAGCGCCTTTGTCGCGAGCAGCGAGTAAGGCAATCGTGCGCGAGTGAGTTATTAAAGCCTGCGCGATCTTCTTCAGAGATTCCGCGTCACGAGAATCGAAAATTTTCGTAACCACGCGTGTGCCGTCACCCAACACAACTGCCGACGCCAACAATCGCTCAGCCGCGACACCCGCCGCCACTTCCTCCAACGCACGCACTTGCCGGTGCAGCTCCTTATTCTCCTCAACCATTTGTGCGGCGTGTTGCGGTGCATCGTCGCGACCCGTGCTGAAGAGTGCGGCGACCTCACGGGCCGTGCGATTCGCCTTGCGATAATCCGCCAGCGCGCGCACGCCGGCAACAAACTCAATCCGCGTCAATCCCTTCGCACGTTCCCAGGAACGCATCGCGATCATTCCCACTTCACCCGTGCGGTACGCGTGCGTGCCGCCGCACGGCGTCAAATCAAAACCCTCGATCTCGATCAAACGCAGCTCACCTTCACGCGCCGATTCCTTGCGCAACGGCAGCGCCGCCGCTTCCGCAGCGGTCACGTTATGGATCGTAATCGCGCGGTCTTCCCACACGACGTTGTTCGCGAGCTCTAACGCACGTTCGATGACTTCAATCGTCGGGTTGTTTAGCTCGATGTCGATCTCACACGTCGCGTCCAGCATGCGAAAACTCTTCGTCGGCGCGTTGAACAGTTTGATGAATGCCTGCGACAGAATGTGCTGGCCAGTGTGCTGTTGCATGTGGTCCAGGCGACGCAGCCAGTCCACGCGTCCGGACACGATCGCGTCTCGCGCGGGCGCAAGACCCTGCACGACGTGCAACACGCCGCGTTCACCGTCGTCGATGCACTCGACCACGCGCGAACCATTCAATGTGCCGGTGTCGCTCGGTTGGCCGCCGCCGGTCGGATAGAACGCAGTGCGATCGAGCACGATAGCAGTCCAACCACTGACGCGTTCGGTGACGTCGACCACTCGAGCTTCAAACTCGATCAGGTGCGAGTCGTTGTAATAGAGGCGCTCCGTTACAGACATCTGTATGGTGCGACTAATAAACTAACTTGTTTACTGCTTGCAAGCGACGGCATAATCCGTGGCTGATGACGCCTTTCAAACGACACGTTTTACTTTATTGCACCCTTCTACTTCTTCTCGTTTTCAACTCGGCAGCGGCCCAGGAGCCGCCGCTCAAATCAATCACTTACCGGCTGGCGATGACGCGCCCTACCTCGCATCTTTTCGAAGTTGCGATCGAGGTCGAGCTGCCGCCTGAGCTGAACAACAAGCCGCTTCAGTTTCAAATGCCGAAGTGGTCGCCGGGCCGTTACGCCGTCTTCGACTTTGCCAAAAACGTGCAGGAATTTCGCGCGTTTGACGGCCGGTGCCCTTCGAGCACGCCCTGCACTCGCAAAATCGTTCGTACAGTAACGCGTATTGACAATCAAACCTGGAGCGTCGCGCCAGCCGGAAGCCCCACGCTTACCGTGCTGTACAAAGTCTTTGCCAACGATCTTTCGGGTACGTTTTCGCAACTCGACGAACGCCACGCGAACTACAACGGCGGCTCGATCTTCATGTACATCGTCGGTCACAAACCCGATCCGGTTAACCTCGTAATCGATCCGCCCGCCGGTTGGAAGATAGTCAATGGCCGCACGGATCGACCAGGCCAAACCGAGTGGCAGTTTCCCAACTGGGACATACTGATCGACACGCCAACCGAGATCGCCCCCGACTGGACGCAGGACAGTTTTGAAGTGGACGGCAAGAAGTATCACGTCGTGGTCCATTCGTTTGGCCCGGAGGGCGGCAAGCGCGCCGCGCTCGTGCGCGACATCGAGAAGATCGTGCGCGCGCAAGTCGCAATGTGGGGACCACCTGAATTTTCCGAGTACACGTTTTTGATTCACTTCGCCGCTGATGACCATTCCGGCGATGGCATGGAGCACCTCACTTCAACGCAGATCATAGAACCCAGCGCACTCGGCGAGCCGGGCGTTTACGAGGACACGCTCGGAACTGTCTCGCACGAGTTTTTTCACGTTTGGAACGTCAAGCGGCTGCGTCCACTCGAACTTGGTCCATGGGATTTTACGCGGCCGCTCAACACGCGCGGGCTGTGGGTTGCCGAAGGCTTCACCAACTACTACGGACACCTGATGCTGCGTCGCGCCGGTATCTGGGACGATAAACGGTTTCTGAATCGTCAGGCGCAGACGGTTCGCGGCATTGAGAGCGCACCGGGCAGTCGATTGATGAGTGCTGAAGAGTCGTCTTTGTCGGCGTCGTTCATTGACGACGCGGCGCACGCGCAACTGACCAATCTCGAAAACACGGCCATCAGCTATTACCCGAAAGGCGAACTGATCGGCATGGTGATGGACCTGCTGATTCGTGGCCGCACGAAAGGGAAGTCGTCGCTTGATGACGTGATGCGGCGGATGTACGACGAGTTTTATGTAAAGAGTCCGAACAGTAGTTATTACCTGCGTGGGCGTGGTTATCAAACGGAAGATTTGGAACGCGTCGTGGTGGAAGTTGCTGGCGCTGAGTTTCATGACTTTTTCAAACGCCACGTGCGTAATGTCGAGGTGTTGCCTTACGAAGAAGCATTTGGGTACGCGGGGTTGCGGTTGGTGAAGACGACGGCGAAAGAGCCGTTCAATGCGGGTCTTGCGCTTGAGTTTGAAGGTGATGTTGCGATGATTGAAAACGTTCGCAACTACTCGCCGGCTGAGACCGCGGGGTTACAGAAAAACGACGAGATCGTTTCGCTCGCGGGAAGGAAAGTGACGAAAGATTCGTGGTTGAAGACGTTGGCGCGTTACGCAAAAGGCGATCGTGTTCCGGTGGTCGTGAAGCGCGACAGGCGGACGATCAAGGGTGAGATGATCCTGGGAGATCCGGAACGCGTCGAGTACAGCATTGAAGAAAAAGCCGATGCGACGCCACAGCAGCGAGGGATCCGCACGGCGTGGCTAAGCGGGAAATAAAATTTAGGAACAGATAAAAAAGCCAATCACGGCACGATCACTTCCAGCGACTCCGAGGCGATCTCGAAACGCATCGGTAGCGTACCAATCAACTCCCCATCGACCTGCACCGGTGCGTCGCCTTTCGCCTCCACCGCCGCCGCGTTCACAAAACGCACACCGAATTTGTCCCGCGGCATGCCCGCGCGCAAGGTGTAACCAAGCAGACGAAGATAACGAAACCGGCTCTCAGTTTCGATGATGCAGATCTCAAACTCCGGCTTGTCGAGACGCGCGCCCGGTGTGATCGAAAGATCGCCGCCATAACGCGACGCCTTACCAATCGCCGCAAACGTACCTTTGTAACTGCGGCCTTCAATCTCCAGTGTGAACGAAGACGGTTTCCAGTCTGCGAGATGGCTCAAACCCGAAAGCCAGAACGCGCCCTTGCCGATGCGCTTCTTCAAGCGCGGCTGCACCCGTCGCACCACTGAAGCATCAAGACCAATTCCCGCCATCAACACAAAGTGACGCCTCGCACCCGTCGTATGATCGATCGCCAAACCGAGATGAATGCGCCGCGAATTTCCGCGCGCCGCGATCATCGTTGCCTGTTCGTCGTTAAGCGGAAGGTTCAGTTCGCGAGCGAGGACGTTTGCCGTGCCGCGCGGAATGATCGCGAGACGCGCCTTGCTTCCGGCCATGCCCTGAATTGCTTCGTTGATCGTTCCATCGCCGCCCGCAACGATCACGTCAGAACTTCCGTTGCGAGCGGCGCGCGCGGCGATCTCGGTCGCTTCGCCGGGCGCGGCGGTGAGCTTTAGATCGACTTCAAGTCCGGAGCGTTGTAGTTGGGCCGCAACCTCCTGGATGGGCCGCAGGCGGCGCGCGCCGTAGCGGCCCGTTTTCGGGTTGGAGATCAGGGTTGCTCGTCGAGTGGGCACACGATGAAAGAGACTATTCGAGTCGATAGTTTGGAGCTTCCTTAGTAATGATCACGTCGTGAACGTGAGATTCCTTCAAACCGGCGGACGTAATGCGCAGGAACCGCGTCTTCTCCTGAAACTCGTCGATGTTGCGGCAGCCGGTGTAACCCATTCCCGAACGCAGGCCGCCGACGAGTTGCGTCACCATATCGGCGAGCGTTCCCTTGTAAGGCACGCGCCCTTCGATACCTTCCGGCACGAGCTTCGACTCACTCACGCCCAGGTCCTGCGCGTAGCGATCGCGCGAGCCTTCGCGCATCGCGCCGATCGATCCCATGCCGCGATAAGTTTTGAACGACCGGCCCTGAAACAGGATGACTTCTCCAGGCGCTTCTTCAGTGCCAGCAAACAACGAGCCAATCATCACTACATCGGCGCCGGCGGCGATCGCCTTCGCGACATCGCCGGAAAACTTCACCCCACCGTCGGAAATAACCGGCACCCTGCCGCGCGCCGCTTTCACACAACTCGCGATGGCCGTAATCTGCGGCACACCCGCGCCGGTGACGACGCGCGTCGTACAAATTGATCCCGGACCGATGCCGACTTTGATCGCATCAACTCCGGCGTCGATCAACTCCTGCGCGCCCGCGGTCGTGCCAACGTTGCCGGCGATCAGATCCGTTTCCGGATGCCGGCCTTTGATTTCTCTGACGGCCTCGATCACGCGCGATGAATGACCATGCGCCGTATCGATGACTAAACAATCAACGCGCGCCCGCACCAGCTCGTCCGCGCGTTCAACATAGTCGCCGGTCGCACCGATCGCCGCGGCCACGCGCAGCCGGCCGAGGTTATCTTTCGCCGCCGACGGATACTTGATGGCCTTCTGAATATCCTTGACCGTGATCAGTCCTTTTATATGTTTGTCGTCGTCAACGACGAGCAGCTTCTCGATCCGGTGTTTCTGCAACACGGTTTTCGCCTGGTCGAGCGTAGTGCCGACGGGAACGGTGACGAGCGGTTGTTTCGTCATCACCTCGGAAACCGGAATATCGAAACGCGTCTCGAAACGCAGATCGCGATTGGTGATGATGCCGACGAGATGTCCCGTCTCATCAACGACGGGAACACCGCTAATATGAAAGCGCTCCATTACCTGGAGCGCTTCGCGTACTGGCCGGTCCGGTCTGATGGTTACCGGGTCGACGATCATTCCCGATTCCGATCGCTTGACCTTGTCGACCTCCTCAGCCTGCCGTTCAACACTCAGGTTCTTATGAATAACGCCGATGCCGCCTTGCTGCGCGAGAGCGATCGCCAGCGACGCTTCAGTCACGGTGTCCATCGCGGCCGAGCACAAAGGGATTTGCAGCCGGATGTTGCGTGTGAACTTTGTGGCGGTGTCAGTCTCGTAAGGCAGAACGTCGGAGCGGTCGGGAACAAGGAGAACGTCGTCGAAAGTAAGTCCTTCAAAAATATCTGATGTGATCATGTGCCCCTAAATCTATGTTTGCAGATGTGAGGTCATTATACATAGGAGTGTGAGTTTGGTTCAGCACGAAAGCGGACTCGCTGTTGGGAACCGCCGCGGCGCGACGTTGAAACCAGTACAGCGCCGCCAAAGCGGCCGCCGTCAGGATCGCCAGGATCAAAATGGCGAGCACCACTGTTAACACCGGCGAGCGCGTCGCGGGCGTGTCCGTGTAAACCTTCGATTGAAGCGGATGAGTGTTGACGTCGTCGCTCGACTCGCCGCCGTGCTCGCGCAGGTAACGGGTGTAACCTTCAACCGCTTCGCGCTCGTCGTAGCCGACACACTTCGCGTAAGCCTTGATAAAGCTGCGATTGAAGACGCCGCCGGGCAGGCGTTTGTAGTCGTTTGCTTCGATTGCTTCGAGATAGTGAACAGAGATCCGCGTCTGATCGCAGATTTCGCGTAAGCCGATGCCTCGCGCCTCGCGTGCGAGTCGCAATTGTTCGCCGATAGTCGCTGCCATTTCCAATCGCTCGTTCCTGGCGTTGGTTTGGTAGACTACCTCCGGGCGAAGCTCCGGAGCAAGGTTACTTGAATGTGTTTACGAACCTAGATGGTCCTGTCGGGCCGCCTATATGAAAACGTACAACTCCCACTTTTTCTGCACTATAGCTTGGCCTGCTAAACGGTGTCAAACCATTGTCGATTTTTGATTGCCGATTGTCGATTTGGACCCTGGTACTTGCGGCTCTATCCGAAACCTGAAAAATCAAAAATCGACAATGACCCCAATCGGCAATCGAAAATCGACAATCGACAATGCTTGTGATAGGTTGACGCCAACGATGACCCGGTTTGTAGTTTTAATCTTTACAATTAACAAAGTGAGGATAAAGAGATGCCCTTGGAAGCACTCGGAATGGTTGAGACCAAAGGATTCGTGGGTGCAGTAGAGGCCGCCGATGCGATGGTCAAAGCAGCGAACGTGCAACTGCTCGGCAAAGAATATATCGGCGCAGGCTACGTCACGATCTTTGTGCGCGGCGACGTCGGCGCGGTGAAGGCCGCGACTGATGCGGGTGCGGCCGCGGCGCGAAGAGTCGGCGAACTCATTAGCGTCCACGTCATTCCGAGGCCCCACGCTGAGGTCGAACGCGTACTGCCCGTGAACGGGCGCACCGGTTTGAGTCCGGATGAATCGGCGCTGCAAGGCGGCGGCGCGCGCGGCCAACTCAGTCAGGGCGACCAGGGCCGCTCCCTCAGCTCCGGTACGCGTGAGGCAAACAAGGAACGCAGCCGCTAGGGCGATTGCCAATTGCCAATTTCCGATTTGAAAACCAAGTGCTTCCTTCAATCGGCAATCGAAAATCGGCAATCGACAATGTTCGGGAGGCGTTATGTCAGTCGATAAAGATCTAGTTTCGGTGCAGCAGGCGCGCGATCTTGTTGAAGCAGCGCATCGCGCCCAGGCCGAGGTGGCCCAGTTCGATCAGGCGAAGATCGATCGCATCTGTGAAGCGATGGCCAAAGCCGCGTTGCGCGAAGCGGCGCGTCTCGGCGCGTTGGCGGTTGAAGAAACCGGGTACGGAATTCCTGACGACAAGCGAGAGAAGAACCGTTTCGCTGCCGAAGACGTTTGGAACTACTTTCGCGGTCTGCGCACAAAGGGTGTCGTTTCCGAGTCGAAAGACGTTGTCGAGATTGCGAGCCCGCGTGGCGTAGTGGCGGGCGTTATTCCTTCTACAAATCCAACCTCAACCGCAATATTCAAGATTTTGATCGCGATCAAGTCGCGCAATACGGTGGTGCTCTCGCCGCACCCGTCCGCCGCGAAGTGTATCAACGAAACCGCGCGCGTCATGCGTGAGGCGGGTGTGAAAGAAGGGCTGCCCGCGGACGCGGTCGGTTGCATGACCACCGCGACGATCGAAGGCACCGAAACTCTTATGAAGCACAAGCAAACGGCCGTGATTCTCGCGACCGGCGGCATCGGGCTTGTGCGCGCCGCTTATTCGTCGGGCAAGCCCGCGTTTGGTGTTGGTCCTGGTAACGTGCCCGTTTGTATTGAACGAAGCGCGGACGTTCCGAAAGCAGTGCAGGACATCCTGACCGGGACGTGTTTCGACAACGGCACCATCTGCGCGTCGGAGCAGGCGGTGGTTTGCGACGCGCCGGTCGAGCAGGCGGTCCGTGAACAGTTCAGACTTCAGGGAGCGCATTTTCTTTCCGCCGCGGAAGCGGAACAACTCGGCAAAGTGGTAGCGACTCCGCAGCGTTCATTGAATCCGGCGATAGTCGGGAAATCCGTGGCAGTGATCGCGAAGATGGCGGGATTGAGTGTGCCGCCGGGAACGCGCTGTTTGCTGGCGGACGTGTCCGGCGTGGGCCGCGATTATCCGCTGTCGATGGAGAAGCTGTCGCCCATTCTCGCGTTTTATGTGGCTGACGGATTAGCGCAGGCGGCGCAGCGCAGTCAGGAAGTTTTAGCGTACGGCGGCATGGGTCACACGGCGGGGATTCACACGCGCTCGCGTGAAGCGGCGGTACAGTTTGGCGCGGAGATGCCCGCGTCCAGAATCACGGTAAACACGCCGACGACGCACGGCGCGATCGGTTTTTCGACCGCCTTGCCGCCGTCGATGACGCTCGGCTGTGGTTCGTGGGGCGGCAACGTCACGTCCGACAATGTCTCGCCGTTGCACTTAATGGACATCAAGCGCGTCGCGTTTGAGACGCGACCAGTGAAAAGCGTGCGTCCGGCGGTTGGTGTACAACCGTCGTTGAGTGCGCCCCAAACACAGCCGGCCGCTCCTGTTGTCGCGGGCGGAAAGATAGATCGACAGGAGATCGCGGCGATCGTGGATCGTTTCCTCGCGGGCAAACGAACTGACGCACCGCCGGCTCCAGCTTCAGTTGCGTCACCGCTGCCGAAACCGGAGATCGAGGCCGAAGCCGGAAGCATGTACAACCCTTCACCCGCGCCTAAAGTCGTTGAGCCCGTCAGTAAGCCGGCGCCGCCGTTAACCAACGGCAACAAAGCGGCAGTCGAATTTGTCAGCGAAGACGACGTGAGGCGGGCCGTTCAGAAGGGCGAGAAGATTTATATAAACTCGAAAACGATAATCACGCCCGCGGCGCGTGACATCGGCGAACCCGCGGAGATTTTCGCGAAAGTCTAAGACATAGCCTAAAGTCTAATGTTTCTGGGAAAAGTCGTAGGCACCGTCTGGTCCACCAAGAAGACGCCCGATCTCGAGGGCGTCCGGTTCCTCATCGTTCATCCTTACGATCTCGATAAAGAACCAACGCGAAACATCGTCGTAGTTGCCGATCGGCTCGGAGCCGGAACGGGTGAAATGGTGATGTGTGCTTTCGGCAAAGCAGCCCGAACGGCGATCGGAAATCAGGACATGTCAATCGAGGCCGCGGTGGTCGGTATTGTCGATCGTGTGGACATCAACGAAACGCCGGACATTGTCGATTTTCGATTGCCGATTGTCGATTGAAGGCGTGACTCGGGAAATCACAAATCGAAAATCGTCAATCGAAAATCAACAATCCCCACATGGCCAATGAAGATTTGATCTATCGCATCACTCGCGCGGTTTACGAGCGTTTAGGCCCGAGTGCGGACGAACAGATGGTGGAGCAGTTGGTGACTGACATTTACCGCGAGGTCGGCCAGGCCAACAACGCGGAAACAAGCGCAGCCCCTTCAGGCTCGTCGAGCTCCGCGGCGCGTATGATCATCTCCGTATTCGGCCTGGACCATCCGGGGATCGTCGCCGGTGTTTCGCAAATCCTCGCGGAAGCCGGTTGCAGTATCATCGACATCAACCAGACGGTGGTGCAGGGAAAGTTTGCGATGGTGATCATTGCCGACACCACGCGCGCGCGCGAAAGCACTACCGAGTTGAAGGAACGGCTCCGGCGCGCGGGAGAACAGTTGGGCGTGCGCATCTACGCGCAGCGAGAAGACCTTTTCAACGCGATGCATAGAGTGTGAGAACTCCCGAACCGTCTATGTCTGAGCCCGAAATCGCCCGGCGTTGTTCTGCCTGTGGAGTGTCGATCCGGCGAAGCGCGTTGTATTGTCCGCAGTGCGGCCAGAAAGTCGCCGTCGATCCCAATCTGGAAAATTCTCTTCCCGCTGCTCCCACCAAAACAGGCGTCACCGACAACGTGCGCGAGCGCGTTGAGAAGATCAAACACGTCTCGAGCGTAATGATCGATCAAGCCGCGTACGATCCGAGTTTGCGTTTCCTGCTGGTTGCCGCCGTGTTGTTTGTGCTGTTTCTCATCCTGCTGATTCTGAGCAAAGTGATCGGCTAAACGGATGGAATACACTCAAGCCGAAATCCTGCAAACCGTAGCCATGACCGAGATGGAACATCTCGACGTGCGCACGGTCACACTCAGTCTCAGCCTGCTCGACTGTAGCAGCGACTCGATCCCCGCGATCGCGCAAAAAGCCGGCGAGAAGATCCGTCGCGTTGCTTCGCGTCTCGTGCAGACAGTCGATGAGATCGGCAACGAGTTTGGCATTCGCGTCGCGAACAAACGCATCGCGATCACGCCGGTGTCACTGCTGACCGAAGGTGCGAAAGGAAATCCCATCGAGCTCGCGCGCGCCATCGACGATGCTGCCGGCGCCGTCGGTGTCGACTTCATCGGCGGTTACTCAGCGCTGGTGCAAAAGGGCGCGACGCCGTCCGAGAATCGATTTATTGATTCCATTCCCGAAGCGCTGTCGAGCACGGCGCGTCGGTGTTCGTCGATCAACGCGGCCACCACGCGGGCCGGCATCAACATGGACGTCGTGGCCCACGTCGGCCGAATCCTCAAGGACGCCGCCGAAAGAACGCGCGATCAAGGTGGGCTCGCCTGCGCGAAGTTTGTCTGTTTCGCGAATGCAGTGGAAGACAATCCGTTCATGGCCGGCGCGTTTCACGGCGTGAGTGAGCCGGAGGCGGTAATTAACGTCGGTGTTTCCGGTCCCGGCGTGGTCCATCACGCGGTCCGTCACGCCGATCGCAATTTGCCTTTGCAGGATTTGGCGGAAACGATCAAGAAGCTGTCGTTCAAACTCGCGCGCGCGGGCGAGCTCGTCGGCCGTGAAGCCGCACGCCGGCTCGGTATTCCGTTTGGCATCATCGATCTTTCCCTGGCGCCGACGCCCGTTCACGGCGACTCGGTCGCCAACATCATCGAAGCGATGGGTTTTGAACGAGCCGGCACACACGGAACCACTGCGGCGCTCGCGCTTTTGACTGACGCAGTTAAAAAAGGCGGCGCGATGGCGAGTGGCTCAGTCGGCGGCATGAGTGGCGCGTTCATTCCCGTTTCGGAAGACGCCGGCATGATTGAGGCGGCGCAGTTGGGTGCGTTGTCGCTGGAAAAACTCGAAGCCTGGACCAGCGTCTGTTCTGTCGGTATCGACATGGTGGCCGTGCCGGGCTCGACTTCCGCCGAGACGATTGCGGCGATCATCGCCGACGAGATGGCCATCGGTGTGATGAACAACAAGACCACCGCGGTCCGAATCATTCCGGTGCCGGGCCGTGACGTCGGCGAGGTGGTTGAGTTCGGTGGGCTATTGGGTAGTGCACCGATCATGCCGGTGAGCGCGTTCTCGAGTGCCGAATTCATTCGTCGCGGCGGTCATATTCCCGCGCCGATCCACTCACTGCGGAACTGACAGCAAACATTTCGTGTTAATCTTTGTAGCCGGGAGACTACAATGCCTGAAGCACTCGGAATGGTCGAATGTCGCGGACTGGTCGCGATGATCGAAGCCGCGGACGCGATGGTCAAAGCTGCCAACGTTCGTCTGGTCGGCTGGGAAAAGATCGACGCGGGACTGGTGACGGCGATCGTGCGTGGTGACGTTGCCGCAGTTCGCGCGGCTGTCGATGCGGGCGCGGCGGCCGGCAGAAGAGTCGGTGAAGTAGTGGCTACCCACGTGATCCCTCAGCCGCATTCTGACGTGGACCAGGGCCTCCCCGTATTGCACACCGGCGAAACCACGCGCAAGAAGATCAGCGGATCCGTCAGACCAAAATCCTGAAGCCCCCTCCTTTTCCACGAGTCCTTTCAGGAGGATCGATGGTTCGAAAAAAAGATAATAAGCTCAGCCTGAAGATGGAGAAGCTTTCCTACCAGGCTACCAAGGCAACCGGCACTTCGCTCGCCTTTATCGTTGCGGTTCTGGTGGTCCTGATCTGGTTGGTCAGTGGGCCGCTATTCAATTTTTCTGACACGTGGCAACTCGTGATCAATACCGGCACGACTATTGTCACGTTCCTGATGGTTTTTCTGATTCAACGCGCGCAGAACAAAGACGCGCTCGCGATACATTTGAAGCTCAATGAAATCGTTGCCGCGATGGAAGGCGCCAGTAACCGGCTGATCGACGTTGAAGACTTAAATGAAGCTGAGATCGACGCGCTGCGGCGCTACTATCGTAAGCTGATTGAACTCGCGCGCACGGACGACAATCTCACCGCTACGCATTCCGTCGAAGAAGCGGCGTCGCGGCACGGAACGAAATACAAGCTCCGAGCGAAATGATGGCTTCGGGCAAATCCATTTTCCGCGGGAGGTGACGTGAACGAAGATCCCCTGTCCAACAAGAATCAGCCCCTTAGTGAAAAGGCGGAGAGCCTCGCGCACGTTTCGCTTTTCCGGCGCCTCGAGCCGGAAGAGCTCGAACTGCTCGCCACTCGCGTCGAGCACGTGACCTTCGCGCCGGGCGAAACGATCTTCATGGAGAACGACAAAGGCGACGCGCTTTACGTGGTTGACAGCGGTAGCGTGCGCATTTGGGTACTCGACGAAGACGCGACGCCGGTCACGCTTGCCGAACTAAAAGCCGGCGAATTCTTCGGTGAAATGGCGGTCCTCGATCGTGGACCAAGATCGTCGAACGCCACGGCGATCGCCGACACCGTTCTGCACCGTTTGAGCAGCGATCACTTTCAGGAGTTTCTGATCCAGCACCCGGAGGCGTCGATCGACGTGATTTGCGAGATCGGCGCGCGCCTGCGCCAGACCAACATGCTCGTGACCACACGCGTCGTGCGAAACATCAACGTCGAAATGGAAGAGAAGGCCACGGTGGGCCAGCACATCGCGGACAAGGTGGCGTCGTTTGGCGGCTCCTGGACGTTTATCGTTATTTATTTGGTGTTCCTGGCGATTTGGATGGCTATTAACTCGCTGGTCCTGGTTCGTTATGGAAGCGGCGAATCGGGGAACCAGTTTGACCCATACCCCTACATCCTGCTGAATCTCATGCTCTCGATGACGGCGGCGTTGCAGGCCCCGATCATCATGATGTCGCAGAACCGCGCGGCGTATAAAGATCGACTCGCGGCGGAACAGGATTTCAAAGTGAACCTGAAGAGCGAACTGTTGCTGGAAGAGTTAATGCGCAGAACAAAGGCGCGCGAGACTCAGATGCAGGAGATCGCCGACGACATCAAGAGTCTCAAACGCGCTTCGTTTACTGGTTAGGTTTTCTGGTTCCGGAGCCGCCGGCTGGCAAACGCACGGCGGGTGGTTTCGGAGTGTTGCCGGTTGAGCCTTCCTTACGAGCCAGCCGTCCGGTTCGGGTCAATGCGATCCGTTTGTCGCCGCCTGCCGGTTGGTCCACATTCACTTTAATCGCGCGGAAAGTTCCGTCCTGAGTCTTGTTGCTCGGGTTGTAAGCGATGACGTACTGCGTACGCAGGTCGCGGATAATCTCGTTGGCGATCTGGGGCAGGTCGGCGATCGAGTCGGGGAAAAATGCGCGTCCGCCGGTTTCGCCAGCCAGCTTGTTGATTAAGGCCACCGCTTTTTCGCGTGGGCTCTTGCGAATCAGTCCAGCCTCTTTGTCGAGCTCGTTCACGAAACCGATGACGAAGATCTGCACGTCTTCTTCGCGCAGCTTGGAGAACAGTTGTTCCGGTTTGTAGAAGCTGTTGCGATCCTCCCCGTCAGTGATCACGATCAAGGCGCGCCTGCGGCGGTCGGTTTCATCGCCTTTCTTGTATTCCGAAACGTGTTCGGCTGCGAGATAGACGGCGTCGATGATCGCGGTCTGGCCGCCTTCGACGTAGAAACTGTCGAGACCGTCATGCAGCTGTTCTTTGCTGGCGGTGAAGGGTTGAACGGTTTCGATTTTGTCGCTGCTGATGAAGCGGACGAGAAACGTCTCGTCGCCGGGCCTGTTGGCGTCGATGATGGTTTTTCCGGCGTCGATGACGCTCTGCAACTGCGAACGCAGTGAACCGGAAGTATCGACCGCGAGGCCGTAACTGATCGGCACTTCTTCGCGTGAGAAGGTTTCGATGGTTTGCGGCACGCCGTCTTCAAACACGTGGAACGCATTCTGCGGCACGTCGTTGATTGGGCGGTTGTTGCGGTCGATCACGCGGACGTGAAGCTGGACCAGTTCGGCATTGATTCTGATGGTGTCGCCGCTTTCGATTACGTCGGGCGGCGTTGGCGTCGGGGTCGGCTTGAGACGCGGGACCGGTGGCGGTTCGCCAAGGGTCGGCGCGATGCGATCGACGCCGGGACGTTGTGTCTGAGGAGTGGGCGTTGGACTGGGCGACGCGCTCGGCGTCGCCGGCTGCGCAGCTCGCGGCCGGTCCTGGCTGGAAGCGTGGGAGCCAAAGGCGCCCGCCGCTACCAGGCCACACATTAGAAGTGAAACTGCAAGAATTCTTCTCATGTCACACGAAACGCTCCGCGAACCCTAAAATCGGGGACGGGAGCGCTGGGGCAATCAGTGTCGCTGCTGGCGACTCCACGCACGTTCAACAGATGCCGAAAAACCAACACTGCGTTGCCGAATTGTAATTTTTACCTCGCGCCGGCGGTGGCGTAGTAGCCCTCCTTCGAACGAACGAACAGCCGCGGCAGGCCGCGCGGCGGCGTTACTTTGACTTTCACGCGGTGCCACTTACCGTCGTTTATAAACGACTCCGGCTTGTAGCCAATCGAGTACTGGTGCCGCAACTCGAGCGCGATCTGTTCGAAGATGTCGTCCATCTCGGCGGCCGAACGCGGAAAGAACGCCTTCCCGCCGGACACGCCGGATAATTCATCGAGCACGCCCTGGCCTTCCATGCCGAGCGAGCTGCCGGCGTCGCTGCCGCTCAGAATGCCGATGGCGTAAAGCGTCACGTCCGACTCTTTCAAAAGTTTTCGCACTTCATTGTACGTGTAGCGCGAGTCGTTGTCCTGTCCGTCGCTGATCAGCAGCAGCGCCCGTTTCGGGTGCGCGCCGCGCTGGACCTTTTCGACGCCGAGGTAACAGGCGTCGTAAAGGGCCGTCTGGCTCTTGGTTTCGACAAAAGTGAGTTTGTTGAGAATCGAGTCGCCGTCGCGGGTGCGGTCGAGCAACAACTGCGCGCGCGAGTTGAAAGCGATCAGGAAGTACTCGTCCGAGTCATGGCTGGTCTGGATGAACTTGGCCAGGGCGTCGCGGGCGCGTTTGACCTTATCGCCGCTCATGGAGCCGGAGACGTCGAAAATGACGCCGACGGAAACAGGCGAGTCGTCGTCGCTGAAAAAGGTGATCTCCTGTGGCTGCTTGTTATCGAAAACGGCGAAGGCGCTCTTGCTCAGTCCGGAGACGTAGCGTCCGTAGGTATCGGTGACGGTGACGGTGAGCGTGATCAGGTCGGTGTTCGTGATCAACGACCGGTCGTCGAGCTCGCTCCCGAGTTTCTTTTGCGCCGGACTGGATGTCGGGTCGGGCGTTTGGGTCGCTTTCTCCTGCGTTTTGTCCTGGGTTTGAGTCGGAGTGGGCGCCGGTTTGTCCTGGCTCGGCTCCTGACTACTTACCGAATACGAAAACGCAAACGCAGCGATGAGCGATACGGCAGTGGCCGTGATCTTGGTGGCGTAACGACTCGGTAAATGCATGTCACCCCCGGCTACGATTCTTCGATTCAATTTTTCACTTCAACCGGTCAGGCTCGTAGGGAACTTGTCAACACAGATGCTCGCGAGGGAACGAGTGATGCCCGACACTTAATAAATCTGAGCTTGAAATGGTCACGGGGAGACGGCCGCGGCGCGTTTCATTTTTATTGTGTTGGCCACGCCATTCTAGGACAGGCTCGTTTCTGCGCGCAAGCTTTGAGATCTCGTCCACAGATTACGCCGATTCCGATAAACCGTCTGCGTAATCTGTGGATGAATATGAGGCTATGGTAGAGGTTCTGCCTCGACGATGCTTGTGGGGACGTTGGTGGGGATGACGCGCAGAAGTTTGAGCCCAGCGGCCGCCAGGAGTTCCTGAAACTCCGCCGCCGTGCGCTCTTTACCACCGGTCATCACGAGCATGTTCAGGTCAAAGGTCTTCGAGAAGTCGGGCTCGTCGTTGTCCGGCACGACGCAATCCACGATGATCAGGCGGCCGTCCGGCTTCATCCGGCTGCGGCAGTTCTTCAGAATCCGAATCGCCTTCTCGTCATCCCAATCGTGAATGATCCACTTCATGACGTAGGCATCACCGCCGGCCGGCACCTCCTGAAAGAAGTCGCCCGCAACGGCCTCGCAACGATCAGCAATCCCCGCGGCTTCAAGTCGGGGCAGGGCGCCTTCAATCACGACGCGGGAGTCGTACAGGACACCCGTGGCTTGCGGGTTTTGCTGGAGAATCGACGTGATCAACCCACCGTGTCCGCCGCCAACATCGACGATCTTATTAAAGGACGAGAAGTCGTAGGCCGACATGATCGCCTCATTCGCGGCCGCTGTCATTCCGCTCATCGAGTCGTTGAAAAGAGCAGCATCCTCGGGGTTCTGCGCGAAATATTCCCAGATGTCGACACCGAAATGGTTATCGAAGGCGATCTCTCCGGTTTTTACGCTGTGCATCAGGTTTCCCCACGCGGGGTAATGCTCCTGGCCAAGCTCGGAAATAATGAACCAGCGCACCGAGCCCGGAACACCGGTCACGAGTGTTTCGGACAGCGGCGTCAGGGCAAACCGGCCGTCGCCATCAGCTTTGACAACGCCGATACTCGCCATAGCGCGCAGCACGCGATACAGCGTCGGCGCATGCGTCTCGGTGGCTCGGGCCAACTCCTCGACGCTCTTCGGCCCGGACTGAAGCAAATCCGCGATGCCGAGCTTGGCGACTATAAAAACTGCGCGCGACATCCAGAACCCCGTGATGAATTGGAGCATCTGAAGGGCTGCTGGAACTTCGGTTGGGTTTGGAACGGGAATCTTGTTTTCCGGTGTAGGTGCGGTCACTATCGTCTCCTATTTGTTCAGTACTCAGCGAAACTTTCCTATGGTAAACGCGTGATATACTCCCGATTCGGTTCAACCCCGGGTTTGGTAAACAATGGCTGAATTCATCTGTCGACTGGGAACGCCCGCGGGCGAAGTAGTGACCCGCACGATTGAAGCTCAGGGCATTCATGAAGCGAGAGCGCGTCTCGAGCGCGAAGGTTTTCGTGTTTTTAACGTGACCCCGCCGAAGACTGCGGGTGTCGCGGCGCTGACGCGGTTCGGCCGTCCGGGCGCTCATCCACGCGTCAAGGCCAACGACTTCCTGTTGTTCAACCAGCAACTTGCGGCCCTGGTGCGAGCCGGTATTCCAATCCTGCAAGCCATCTCGATGTTGCGCAAACGGGCGGCGTCCTCGCGGCTGCGCGCGGTGCTCGGCGACGTCGAGGATCAGATTCGCGGCGGCGCGGCGTTGTCGCAGGCGTTTGCGGCGCAAGCCGGAGTTTTTCCACGAATCTACACGGCGTCGATCCTGGCCGGTGAACGATCCGGCGCGCTCGACGAGGTGTTGAGCCGCTACGTGAATTACATGCGCCGCAACGTCGCACTGCGACGCAAGATTCGCGGCGCACTCGCTTATCCGACGTTTCTGTTGTTTGCCTCCGCGTGTATGGTTACGTTTTTGACGATTTACGTGGTGCCGCGCATGTCGGAGCTGTTCGCGGGTTTTGGTAACGAACTGCCGACCGTGACGCAGATCGTCGTCGGCATCTCACGTTGGCTTTCCACAAACGTCCTGTGGTTTGGACCATTGGTCATCATCTTGGCCATTGTGCTGTCGATCTGGTCGCGCACGCCCGCGGGCAAACTTCAGATCAGCGCGCTGATTCTGAAGATCCCACTGGCCGGAAGTCTCGCGGTGCAGCTTTCAGTCGCCCAGGCTACACGTTCGTTAGCGACGCTTCTGGCGGGCGGCATCACCCTCGTTGAGTCGTGGGAGATTGCGTCCGAGTCGATCACAAACCTGGAACTGCGGCGTCGCAGTTCATCCATCCTGCCGATGATTCGTGAAGGACGTTCGTTTACGGAAAGTCTGGAGACGTCGGGCTGGATGCCGCCGCTGGCCATCGACATGATCGGGATCGGCGAACGGTCGGGCAGTTTGCGCGAGATGCTCGACGAAGTTGCGGTTTTCTACGACGCGGAGTCAGAGGTGCGGCTGGAGCAGTTGACTACCACCCTTGAGCCTGCGATTCTGGTCGTGATGGGTGGCGTGGTAGTAACGATCCTCCTCGCGATCTACCTTCCCATCATTCAATCAATCTCAAGCGGTGCGGGAGTGACCGGCGTTCACTAGATGGAGCAAGTCTCAGAAACAAAGAATCCGACGATTCAGGCGGTTTCACCGTCTGCGCAGAACGGCGAAGACCATGTACCGCCGGAGATGAAGGCGGCGCAAGAGCTCGCGCGTCGTTATCGCCTGCCGTTTGTCGATCTGCTTCCGCCCGATCGCGAATCACCGATCGACTATCACCTGTTTACTGAAGTGCCGGTCGAGTTGATGGTGCGGCACCAGTTCGTTCCGTTGAAACGCGACGCGAAAGGCCTGCACATCGCGATGGCCGACCCGACGGATCTCGAACGCCTTGACGAGCTATCGAGCACGTTGCGGACGCGCATTATTCCGCACGTCGCCACGCATGGCGCCGTTGAAGTCGTGCTCCGCAAAGGCGACACGACCCAACGTGTGTTGCAGGAAGCAGCCTCGGGTTTTCGCATCTCGCTCGTTAAAGAAACCGAGCACGGCGAAGAAGTCCTCGACCTCGATCGGCTTGCGACCGACGCCGAGATGTCGCCGATCATCAAACTCGTCGACACCATCATCTATAACGCGATGGAATCGCGCGCGTCGGATATTCATATCGAAACGCGCGACACGGAAGTGCAGGTGAAGTACCGCATCGACGGCGCGCTCTACGCGAAAGTCGATCCGATCGACCTCGCTTATCACCAGACGCTGATCTCGCGTATCAAGGTCATGTCCGAGCTCGACATCGCCGAGCGACGCGTGCCGCAGGACGGTCGTTTCCGAGTTCGTTATAAAGGACGCAACGTCGACTTCCGCGTCTCGATCATGCCGACGATTCACGGCGAGGACGCGGTCATACGTATTCTCGACAAGGAACAGATCAACGAGGAGTTTCGCAATCTCAACCTGAACGTCGTCGGGTTTGCGGAAGAAGACCTGCGGAAGTTTCGCCGCTACATCATGGAGCCGTACGGCATGGTGCTGGTCACTGGTCCAACCGGTTCCGGTAAAACGACCACACTCTACGCCGCGCTCAACGAGATCAGAAACGAAGAAGACAAGATCGTCACGATCGAAGACCCGGTCGAGTATCAGTTGCACGGCATCACGCAGATTCCCGTTAACGAGAAGAAGGGACTGACGTTCGATCGCGGACTACGTTCCATCCTGCGTCATGACCCTGACAAGATCATGGTCGGCGAAATTCGCGACACCGAAACCGCGCAGATCGCGATTCAGTCGGCATTGACTGGCCACTTGGTGTTCACCACCGTTCACGCCAACAACGTGATCGACGTGATCGGGCGTTTTCTCAACATGAAAGTCGAGCCTTATAACTTCGTTTCGTCGCTCAACTGCGTGTTGGCCCAGCGACTCATTCGCATGCTCTGTGCTTACTGCAAGAAACAGTATTATCCGGGTGATGAGGAGTTGAGGGAGTCGGGACTGGACCCGGACATTTATCGTCACCGGCCTTTCTACGTGAACGTAGGTTGCGATGCCTGTAACC
>DASUOZ010000797.1:0-2431 GCA_036276375.1 Pyrinomonadaceae bacterium
GCAACTACCGCGCTCGCCGGTTTAGAACAACTCATAAGCGCCGACCGTTGGGCCATCTACCTGTTCTCGGAAGAAAAAGGCGTTGAGAGCGCGACCCTCGAAGCGATCGCAGTTCGGCGCCCGGGCCAACAGGTCGGCGGCAGCCGCAGCGAAGAAGAGTGGCGTCGCGTACTGACGGGCGAATCGGATCTGCCCATCGGTTCGGAAAGCAAAGCCGCGAAACGTGCGGCGGCCGGAATGGGAATCATCAAGAAGAAAGAACGCGGACAGTTTGTGCTCGCCGTGCCGCTAATTTGTGGTGAGCGCATCCTGGGCGTGATCGAAGGCGTCCGCGAAGGCTCGGGCGCGCATGCCTTTAAGAAGACGGACGTGGCCCTGCTCGATTCTCTTTCGTTGCCAATTGCTTCAGCCCTGGCGAACGCAGTGCGCATTGCTGAAGCCGAACGCCTGTCGCAAACAGACGATCTAACGAAACTGCACAACGCTCGTTACCTGCGCCAGTTCCTGCTGAACGAAATCCGTCGCGCGCGCCGTTACGGTTCGAGCGTGGCCGCGCTCTTTCTCGACCTCGACGACTTCAAAGGCATCAACGACGAACATGGTCACCTGGTCGGCTCGCACGTGCTGATGGAAATGGCTGGCGTGATTCTCTCTTCGATACGCGATACGGATGCGGTGGCCCGTTACGGCGGCGACGAGTTTGTGATCGTTTTACCCGACACGGGCATTGAGCTCGCAGGCACTGTCGCTGAGCGCATCCGGCAAAAGATCCTGCGACATCACTTCACCGGCGGACGCCGGTTACAACTTTCATTGACGGCTAGTTTTGGTGTGGCCGCATTTCCAAAACACGCGTCGTCGCCGCAGCAACTCATCGCCTGCGCCGACACGGCGATGTACGAAGCAAAAGCCGCAAACAAGAACTGCGTGCGCTTCGCGGCGGACCTGGCCCTGAAACAGCCCGTGCCTGAACTCGTCGAAACCCTGGAGCTCGAGGCGGAAGTTCCGGTCCAGGGCTAATGCTTCGGCGTTCGTAGTTAGTGGAATGACACTCGATCTGTAGTTCGCGGACCAGGAAACATACAACCAAGTTCAAACAATAAACCAGTTTACGGTTTGTACCTTAACGGTGTATCTTAAGGGGTCGGACGTGTTTGGTGCGTCTAAGGAGGTAAGGAGCGAAGGGTATTTCTCTCTCCCTACTGATATTTGCCGCCGATCCCACCCGAAGTTCCAAACTACAACCACGGGAAGTGAATAAGTCTAGATGGCTTTCAAATCTATTTTCAGTCTGTTCTCCAGCGATCTGGCGATCGACCTTGGGACGGCAAATACACTGGTCTATGCCAAGGGACGCGGCATAGTCGTCTCGGAACCTTCTATCGTGGCCATCAATAAAGTGACGAACCAGGTCGAGGCGGTGGGCCGCGACGCCAAAGACATGCTGGGCCGAACGCCCGGCAACATCGTCGCCATCCGGCCCATGAAAGACGGCGTCATCGCGAATTTCGAAGTTACCGAGAAGATGCTCCAGCACTTCATTCGTAAGGCCCACAACGGCAAAACGTGGGTCAGCCCGCGCGTAGTCATCGGCATCCCTTCTGAAATTACTCAGGTTGAACGGCGAGCAGTCGAAGATTCCGCTTACCGCGCGAAAGCATCTGAAGTCTATCTGGTCGAAGAAGCGATGGCCGCTGCGATCGGCGCCGGACTGCCGATCACGGAACCGCACGGCAACATGGTGGTAGACATCGGCGGCGGCACTACCGATATTGCGGTGATCAGTTTGAGTGGTATTGTTTACTCGCGCGCCGTGCGTGTCGCCGGCAATGAGATGGACGAGGCGATCATTCAGTACATCAAGCGGAAGTACAACCTGTTAATCGGCGAGCGCACTGCGGAAGCGATCAAGATCGAGCTGGGTTCGGCATATCCGATCGATGAGCCGCTGTCGTATGAAGTGCGCGGCCGCAACCTCATCGAAGGCATTCCCAAAACGATCACCATCACCGACGAGGAAGTGCGCGAGGCGCTCGCGGACTCCATCTCGACGATCATCAACGCCGTCCGCGTGGCGCTCGAACGAACGCCGCCGGAGCTTTCGGCAGATATCGTCGAACGCGGTATTGTATTAACGGGTGGCGGCGCTTTACTGAAAAATCTCGACAAGCGCCTTTCGATCGAAACGGGTCTGCCGGTTTCGCTGGCCGACGACCCGCTCGCTTCGGTCGTTTTGGGGACCGGAAAGATGTTGTCTGACTTTGATCTCCTGAAACGCGTCAAGTGGGAAAACACCATGACCAGCGGGATGTAAGCAGTGGCTTCGGTTCGTACACAAAGAGATATCCGTCAGCGGGCGCCACTCTGGCTCTTGAATTTACTGATCACCAATTTAGTCGTCATGGCAGTTGACGCGCGCGACGCGAACGGC
>DASUOZ010000798.1:0-7356 GCA_036276375.1 Pyrinomonadaceae bacterium
GCCACAAAGAGGCACAAGAAGCACAAAAGAAGGTTCCCCAAAACCGTTTGTGCTTCTTGTGCCTCTTTGCGGCTTAAAGAGGGATGTTGCCGTGTTTGCGTGGCGGGTTTTTGTCGCGCTTGTTTTCTAAAAGCGACAATGCACGAATGAGTTTCGGGCGCGTTTGGGACGGCTCGATCACTTCGTCGACAAAGCCTCGCTCCGCCGCGACGTAAGGATTTTCAAACTTCGCTTCAAACTCCGCGACGCGCACCTTGCGTGCGGCCTCTTCGTCCTGTGCTTCAATTAGTTCACGGCGATAGAGAATTCTGACCGCGCCTTCGGCGCCCATCACCGCGATCTCCGCCGACGGCCAGGCAAAGTTGATGTCAGTGCGGATGTGTTTTGAAGCCATCACGCAGTATGCGCCGCCGTAAGCCTTGCGCGTAATCACAGTCACTTTCGGCACCGTCGCCTCGGCAAACGCGTACAGCAGCTTCGCGCCGTGCGTGATGATGCCGCCGTGTTCCTGCGAGACTCCCGGCATAAAACCAGGCACGTCTTCAAACGTCACCAGCGGGATGTTGAAGCAGTCGCAGAAGCGCACGAACCTCGCGCCTTTAACGGACGCCCTGATATCCAGGACACCCGCAAGATAGGCGGGCTGGTTGGCCACGATGCCGACCGGTTTTCCGCCGAGTCGCGCAAAGCCCACGCAGAGATTCGGCGCGAACAATTCCTGCACTTCGAAAAAGTAGCCGTCGTCAACGACGGCATTGATCACTTCGCGAATGTCGTAAGGCTGGTTCGACGCTTCCGGAACGATCTCATTCAATTTCGTTTCAGTGCGATCGCTCGGATCGCTCGCGACGATCGCGGGCGGATCGTCCATGTTGTTGGACGGAATAAACGACAACAACTCACGCACCAAACGTAACGCATGTTCGTCTGAGTCAGCCGCAAAATGCGCGACGCCGGAGACGCTGTTGTGCGTCAACGCGCCGCCGAGCTCTTCCTTCGTGACTGCTTCGTGCGTGACGGTTTTGATGACGTCCGGACCGGTGATGAACATGTACGACGTGTCCTTCACCATAATGTTGAAGTCAGTAATCGCGGGACTGTAAACCGCGCCACCCGCACACGGTCCCATGATGCAACTGATCTGCGGCACCACACCACTGGCGAGCGTGTTGCGCAGAAAGATGTCGGCATAACCACCGAGACTCACGACCCCTTCCTGAATGCGCGCGCCGCCGGAATCATTCAGACCAACGATCGGAGCGCCGACTTTCATCGCGAGGTCCATCACTTTGCAGATCTTCTCGGCATGCGTTTCGGAAAGGGAACCGCCAAACACCGTGAAGTCCTGCGCAAACACAAATACGTTACGGCCATCAATCAAACCGTGTCCGGTGATCACTCCATCGCTGGGGTAGACCTGCTTGTCAAGCCCGAAATCGCGCGAGCGATGTACGACCAGTTTGTCAAACTCTTCAAACGAACCTTCGTCGAGCAGAAATTCAATACGTTCACGCGCGGTCAACTTTCCGGCCGCGTGCTGTTTCTCGACGCGCGCCGCGCCGCCGCCCTGCTCCGCGCGGGCGCTGCGCTCGCGCAGTGTCTCGAGTCGTGATTTGGATGGTTTGGGTTGCTGTTTACTCATTAAAAGGAAACGATCTTGCCTCGACCAAATTGATTAGCTCCGCTAAAGCGTGTCGCGCCTTTTCCTTCAGCTCGGTTGGGTAAGAATAATTTTCGAAATCTTCGAGGTCGAGAATCTTGTAGGAGAAGTCTGACTCGACCAGGACATCAATATCAAGATCAACGTAAGTGAGAATTGAACCGTCGAAACTCGGGGGCTTGGTTACATTACAATAAAACCGCTCGTTAAAGCGAAAAACGTTATACCAGCGGTCGAGCCAGTAGTACTCCCTGCTGATGGTTCCCGCACCGATGGTTCCGAGGAGATCGTGCAGGATCTCCTCGTCGAAAACCGCATCAAGCACGATCAGTGGACCATCGTGTCTGGCGACCCGCGCCGGCCAACGCCGGCGCTCACGGCCGTCGAACTTCAGCACGCGAACGACGATCTCCTCGCCGTCGCGTGTTCGCTTATTTTCTTCCACTCTTCGCCCAGTCAGCCAGGAATTGGGCCTGTCCCTTCTCGGTCAGGGGATGATTGAACAGCTGCTCTACGACCTTGAACGGCATCGTTGCAATGTCGGCGCCCATCCGCGCTGCTTCAATCACGTGAATCGGATGTCGCAAACTCGCCGCCAGCACTTCCGTCTTCCACGCGTAGTTCTGGTAAATCTCAACGATGCTCTGCAATAGGTTCAACCCGTTTTCGCCGATGTCGTCGAGCCGGCCGAGAAACGGACTGATGAACGAAGCGCCGGCTTTCGCGGCCAGGATCGCCTGCGCGGGCGAGAAGCACAAGGTGACGTTGACACCGATACCCTCGTCAGCGAGATGGCGCGTCGCTTTCAAGCCATCGCGCGTCAGCGGGCACTTGATGACGACATTCGGTGCAATCTTCGAATACTCCAAACCCTCACGAATCATACCCTCAACGTCTTGACTCGTGACTTCGGCTGACACCGGCCCTTTCACGATCTCGCAGATCGCCGCGACGTGTTGCTTGAAATCCACGCCGCCCTCTTTGGCGACCAACGATGGATTGGTGGTGACACCGTCACAGAGCCCCATTTCCATGCCTTCGCGGATCTCTTTGAGGTTCGCCGTATCAAGAAAGAATTTCATTGTCTAACTCCTGATTAAATTCCGTTAATAACCTGGTTCCGCAGAACCCCAATCCCCGCGACCTCTACCTCGACAGTATCGCCGTCCTTCATTTTCGAAACGCCGGCGGGCGTTCCGGTGGCAATCAAATCGCCGGGATACAGTGTCATGATCTCAGAGATGTATCTAATAAGAAAGGCTACAGGAAACGCCATGTCGGCGGTGTTACCTTGTTGTTTTATTTCACTGTTAAGGCGCGTGATGACGGTCGCGTTCGCGGGATCGAGGTCTGTTTCGATCCAGGGTCCGACGGGACAGAACGTGTCGAAGGATTTGCCACGCGTGAATTGCACGTCCCTGCGTTGCAGATCGCGCGCGGTAACGTCGTTCACGCACGTGTAGCCGAACACGTAGTCGAGAGGATTCTCCGCGGCGGTTATTTTTTTCGCAATCCGCCCAATCACCACGGCCAACTCGCCCTCGTGTTCGACCTGCTGGGATGCCTGCGGCAGCTCGATCTTATCTCCCGACGCGATCACGGCCGAAGGCGCCTTCAAAAACAACAGCGGCTCGTCAGGCATCTTGTTGCCGAGCTCCGCGGCGTGTTCGCGATAATTTCTGCCGACGCAAACGACTTTCGACGGCACGACGGGAGCCAGCAGTTTTACATCGTCGAGCGGAAGACTGGTGACCGTTTCGATCGACGCGGCGTTTTCGAAGTTGAAGTCCGGTGGGAGAGGGAAGACGGCGGACGAACGCACGGATGCGTAACGCGGGCCGTTCAAACTGCGATGTGAAATGCGAGCAAGTCTCATAAAGCCCTAAATGTCATAACTGTCGTTCAAAACCTATGGCACCGTTTCTGAAGTAACCACTGAAGGCTGACTCACGTTACCCGCATTATCAACCGCGACAATGTAGTAGTAGTAAGTCTTACCCGATTCGACCTTCTCGTCGCGGAAGTTCGTACGCGTCAACAACTCCGGATTCAACCTGGTCCAATCCTGTTTCGGCAGATTCGGATCGGTCGAACGGTAGATGTGGTAACCGGCAATGTCCGTCTCTTTATTCGCCGCAAAAAAGATCGCGAGGCGTCCGAAAGACGGATCCGGAGCAATGCTCGGCCGCTCGGGTGGCGCCGGAGGAAACACATCACGCGGCTCGGCCGCCACTGCGTTTGAATTAAGACTCTCGACCTGCGCGCCGCCGGTGCCCAGCGAAACTGAGCGCACGAGATAGCGATAGTCGTTGCCAAACCTGAAATTGCGATCGGCATAAGTCGTCCCTGAAACGAGCGCCGAATTGATCGGAGTTTGGCTCAGCTCATTCCGCGACTCGTCGAGACGGTAGACGTTGTAGCCGAGCAGATTTACAGGCGTCGAACCATCGATGTTTGTCGCGGGCGGCGTCCACGTCAGCGTGATCGCGTCTTCGGCGATCTGCAACGGCGCCGCGAGCGTTGGCGGCTGCGCAATGCGCGCGGCCGGTTCGATAACCAGGAAGTTTGAAAACGCCGCGCGCTGGCCGGAAGCGTTGACGTAACGCAGGGCATAGCGCAGGCGGGTTGGCTGTCCGGCGAGCTCGAGTGTGTCGCGATAGGTCAGTGTGTCGCCGGCTGTTTGAATCTGTTCGAACGTAACGGAACCGACGAGCGTCGCCCGCGCGGCAAACTCGTCCTCAGTGAGTCCGAGCGGCGCTCCCGGATTTTCTGCCAGACGATAGACGTCGATGCGCCGAATGCTCTGGACGCTGGAATCGGGCGCGTTGCGTTGCGGTGCGGGCCAACTGAGGATTACTTCGTTTCCTTGCTGCGCGCCGGAAAGCAGTTCGGTGCGCTGTTGCACGCGCTCGATAGGAGGCAAGGGAGGCCGTCGTTTACCGCAGCCAAGTGCGGCAAAGCAGACGGCAACCACTAAGAGAGTTAGAAAGTTTTTCGGTGAGATCACAGAACAGGCACACAGACTCACAAGATGTAACGACTGAGATCCTGGTCCTTCACAGTATCAGAGAGCATGTTTTCCACGTAATGCGCATCGATGCGTTGACTCTTCGGTTCGAGGTCGGGTCCTTCGAAACTGATCTCTTCCAGCAACTTTTCCATAATCGTCTGGAGACGTCGCGCGCCGATGTTTTCCGTTTGCTGGTTTACCTGCGCCGCGAAGTTGGCGATAGAGTCGATCGCATCTGACGTAAACTCGATCGAGACGCCTTCGGTTTCCATCATCGCCTGATACTGCTTGATCAGCGCGTTGCGCGGCTCGGTCAGAATCCGTTTGAAGTCGTCGATCGTCAACGACTCGAGCTCGACGCGAATCGGAAAACGTCCCTGCAACTCCGGAATCAGATCGGAAGGCTTGGAAACGTGAAACGCGCCGGCGGCGATGAACAGGATGTGGTCCGTGCGCACCATGCCGTAGCGTGTGTTGACCGTGGTCCCTTCGACAATCGGCAGGATATCGCGCTGCACGCCTTCGCGTGAGACGTCCGGGCCGTGACCTGACTCACGTCCGGCAATCTTGTCGATCTCGTCAAGAAAGATGATGCCTGAACTCTCGACCCGCTCGATCGCGGCGCGCGCGACCTGGTCCATGTCGATGAGGCGCTCTTCTTCTTCCTGCATCAGGTATTCCATCGCCTCGTCGACACGCATCTTGCGGCGCTTCGAGCGGCCCTGAAAGAGATTGCCCAACATGTCTTTCATGTTGATGCCCATCTCTTCGACGCCTTGCGGGCCGGCCAGCTCGATCACGGGAAAACTCTTCTCACGAACTTCCAGTTCAATGAGACGGTTGTCGAGTTTGCCGCTGCGGAGTTGCGTGCGGAGCTTTTCGCGGGTGCGTTGAAACTGCTCGTCCTTTGCGGGACTGTCGAGGTCGGTCGATCGTTCCTCGTTAGTGTCGGCGTCGAAATCAAAGTAACCGGCGCTGGAACGCGGCGGCGGTAACAGCAGATCGAGAATTCGTTCTTCGACGTTGAGCTCCGCTTTCTCGGCGACCTCTTCGCTCTTTTCCTGCCGCGTCATCTCGACGGAGATCTCGGTCAGATCGCGGATCATGCTTTCGACGTCGCGACCGACGTAACCAACTTCAGTAAACTTCGACGCTTCAACTTTGAGAAACGGCGAGTTGGACATGCGCGCGAGCCGGCGGGCGATCTCGGTTTTGCCGACGCCGGTCGAGCCGATCATGATGATGTTCTTCGGCATCACATCGACGGCCATTTCGGGCGGCAACTTCTGCCTCCGCACACGATTTCTCAGCGCGATTGCTACCGCGCGTTTGGCGTTGCGTTGTCCAACAACGTGCTTGTCGAGTTCAGTAACAATTTGACGAGGCGACATTTCGTCGAGTCGAGCTTCCTCATCAACATCTCCAGCCAGATAAATAACCATTTTGCCTAAAACTGCTTAGAGTTCCTCAACTACGATGTTCTGGTTTGAATAAATGCAAATCTCTCCCGCGATGCGCAGCGCTTCGACGGCGATATCGCGCGCGGAAAGATCCGTATGCTTGATCAGTGCTTTCGCGGCGGCGAGCGCATAGGAGCCGCCCGAACCGATCGCGAGTACGCCCTCGTCAGGGGCGATGACGTCGCCGTTGCCGGACAAAAGAAACGAGGCTTTCTTGTCGGCAACGACCAACATAGATTCCAACTGTCGCAACATCTTGTCCGTGCGCCACTCTTTGCTGAGCTCGATGGCGGCTCGTTCGAGATTGCCGTGATACTGCTCGAGTTTGCTTTCGAACCGTGTTAACAACGAGAACGCGTCGCCTGTGGCGCCCGCGAAGCCGGCGAGAATCTGGTCGTTGTAGAGGCGACGTACTTTTTTGGCACTGGCTTTCATCACTGTCTCACCGAGAGTGACCTGTCCGTCTCCGGCGAGAGCAACACGAGTGTCTTTTCTAACCAGCAGCACTGTTGTGCTGCGCACCTGATTGCGTTTTTTGCGCATGCTTTAGTGAGCACTATAGGAACTCGTTTGAACGTAAGTCAAGGAGAGCATTTGGAGTGACATGGGTTATCATTGCCGCATGAACAGACGACCCCGCATCGGCATCCCGATGCGCATTGAGCTCCCGACCGATCGCTTTTATCTCTCCCGTTTTTACAGTGAAGGCGTCGAAGCCGCCGGTGGCGCTCCGGTGCACATAAGTTTAATTCCGAAAGTGGATTACCTCTGCTCGGTTGTGGCCGGACTTGATGGTCTGCTCCTGCCCGGCAGCGATTCCGACATCGATCCGTTACGCTACGGCCAGCAACCGCATCCAAAGCTCGGCGCGGTTCATCCGATCAAGGATGAAACCGATCTTTTGCTGATTGAAGCCGCCGAACGAAAAGGGATTCCGATTTTTGCGATCTGTTTTGGAATGCAGGTTTTGAATGTCGCGCGCGGTGGGACGTTGATTCAGGACATCGCAGCGCAGTTACCGGCGCCAATCAAACACGAGCAGGGAGTCCCGCGCGATCGCCCGTCGCATCGCGTCACGCTGTCGGACAGGACGAGACTGGCGCGTATCGCGGGCGTCGAGGCTGCAATGGTCAACAGTCATCATCACCAGGCCATTGAAACACTGGGCGCGGACCTCGTCGCGACTGCGTGGTCCACTGACGGTATTATCGAGGCCGTGGAGGATC
>DASUOZ010000799.1:0-5504 GCA_036276375.1 Pyrinomonadaceae bacterium
GCCGTGCACGTCGGTTTGGACGTGACGCCAGTCGTGGGCACCGCCAAGAACGTGCTCGAGATCTTCACCGGGGACCTGATCCCCGACAAGCCACCCAAAAACAAACACGCGGTAACGCCCGTTAAGCGTAGACGGGAGGACGGTCGGTAAACGGCCGCTCTCGCAGGTAAGTGTGGGCCAACTTCAGCAGAGTCGGTTCGGACCAGTATGGCCCGAGCAGTTGGAACCCGATTGGCAGTCGCGTTGACGAGAGTCCGCACGGCACGCTCAAACCCGGAATGCCGGCGAGATTCGCGGTGACGGTGTAGATGTCGTTGAGATACATCGCCAGCGGATCGTCCACCTTCTCGCCGAGCGCGAACGCGGCCGTGGGCGCAGTCGGCGTGATGATCGCGTCGCAGGTTTTGAACGCGTTGAGAAAGTCGTTCTTGATTAGCGTGCGCACTTGCTGGGCCTTGCGATAGTAGGCGTCGTAATAACCTGCTGACAGCACGTACGTGCCGAGCATGATGCGGCGCTTCACTTCCGCACCGAAACCTTCCTCGCGTGTCTTGCGATACATCTGCCGCAACTCCGGCGCGTCTTCAGCGCGAAAGCCGTAGCGCACGCCGTCGAAGCGCGCGAGATTCGACGATGCTTCGGCGGTCGCGATGATGTAATAAACGGCGATCGCGTAACTCGCGTTTGGCAGCTCTACTTCAACTATTTCCGCGCCCAACTCTCGATAGACGTCAACGACATCCTTCACTGCTTTCGCGACTTCCTGGTCCAATCCCTCTCCAAACAACGCCCGCGGAAAACCGATACGCGCACCTTTCATATCGCCGTCCAGGGTCGCCGTGTAATCCGGCACGGGCACATCGGCGGTGGTCGAGTCGTAGCGATCGCGTCCCGCGATTACGCCGAGGACGCGCGCTACATCCGCGACCTCGCGGGCAAAGATTCCGACCTGGTCCAACGACGACGCAAACGCCACGAGCCCATACCGCGAGTTGCGCCCATAAGTCGGTTTCAAACCGAGCACGCCGCACAGCGACGCGGGTTGGCGCACGGATCCACCCGTGTCTGAACCGAGCGCGACGGGAACAATCCCCGCGGCCACGGCGGCTGCGGAGCCACCTGACGAACCACCCGGCACGCGCGTGGTGTCCCAGGGATTCTTGACTTGACCAAACGCGGAGTTTTCATTCGACGAGCCCATCGCAAACTCGTCGCAGTTTGTTTTGCCAATGATCACGGCGCCCGCATCAAGCAGACGTTCGATAACCGTGGCGTTGTAAGGCGGATGATAATCACCCAGGATGCGCGACCCGCAGGAGGTCTGCATGCCACGCACACAGATATTGTCCTTGACGGCAATCGGCACACTCGCCAGCGCGCCGCCGCCGTTCACAACCTCGGCGGCCCTCCCCAACGCGCCCTCCCGATCGATCTCGAGAAAAGCGTTGAGCTCGCCATTAAGCCGCTCCGCGGCACCCACCGAAAACTCTACGGTTTGACGCGACATAGTTGTTGTTGCACGGCTTCAAGGGCTCATGCCGCGTGATGCCGAGCGAAATCACCGACCCATTCTCGTTGCGCAAGGGTGTCGGGAACTGCGACGCCCCGAGCTGTACTGATTCGTTGAAACGACACATCGGCTTTTTCGCCGTGGTTTACAAGTAAACAAGCCGCCACAACCGAGGAGCGTCCGACTCCGGCGCGACAATGGATGCCGACCCTTCCGCCCTCCGCCAATAACCTGTCGAGTTCGTTCACCAATCGATACAAGGCGTCTTCAGACGAAGGCACGTCGTAATCGTTGATTGGAAAACTAATGAAGTTCAGACCACTAGCCTCGACTACGGCTGATTCATCAGACAACGCAAGCTCCACTTCCTCTTCAGCAGAAAGTAGAGACACAACTACTTCCACGCCCGCGTCGCGCCAGCCTTCTACTTCATCGATCAGCCAGTCGCCTCCGCGCGGCCGTGCCAGGATGGCGAGTTGCCCCGTCCATGGTCCAGGAATCCAGTAGATGCTCGGTTTCATAAATACTAAGCCTTCGGCAGCACCTCGCGAGGAAGTTGATTTACATCGACTCCGCGCTCGCGTAGAACCGCGATCCTGTGGTGACCATCGATGACGGTTCCGTCAGGTCGAGTCTTGAGAGCGCCGACTTGTCAGGGCTCCAGCGAACGTAACAACTCAGCGTTCGTGAGTTTAGCATAGTGATTGAGCTTAACCTGGCTCAACGCGCTGCTGAGGTGCAGCGGTTGAAGAGGAGGGTTGTTCATGTGAGGACTCCTTTTTCATAGCTTCAAGTTTTGAGTTTTGTTGTTACAGCACCTTTGGGACGCGGAAGTGGCCGGCGGCGGGGTCGGGAGCCTCGGCGAGGGCCAGAGTTTGGCCCAGAGAACCTCGGATCTCGTCGGCACGTGAGGAGTCGGTCTGCTCGCCTTCCGGTGTTAGACCACCGATGGCGGGTTCGATGTTTGCCGTGTCGAGCGCGTTGAGCTGCTCGACATAAGCTACGATCTCGGTCATTTGCGGCACGAAGGTTTTGAGCTCTTCTGCGTCGAGTTCGAGGTGCGCGAGTTGTGCGACTTTAGCAATGTCCGCTTCTGTTATTGGCATAAAACTCAGAGTCGATAATAAATTCGATTGCGCCGACCAGCGGTTGCCCCAGGAGCGAGTTCACCCGAAACAGCATCTGTCCGCGCATGGCGTGCAACTGCTTCTGCCAGATTACGTCGGCGACTGCAATTCGAAGCGTTCGATCCTGGAGACCGAGCGGCACCGCGTGGCCTTTCAATTGTTCACCGGCAGCATGCTTCCACGCCGCAATCGCCGCCGCTTCGATTACTTCCGGCGCGTTGCCGGAAGCGCGCACGACCGCTGGTAAACATTTAATCAGCCCTTCCATTGCCAACGCTGATTGAAACACGCAAACTGTCTCGTCGCAACTTAGAGCAAAATCATGAACAATCACCTGCGCGAGAAAGTGGTCCTCGCTTCGAGTAGTCCACGACGTAAAGAAATACTCGACGCGGCCGGTTGGCCTTACGAAGCCATCGTCGCGGGCGTCGATGAGTCGCTGCTGCCGGACGAGGAGCCCGCGGCTTACGTGCAACGTCTCGCGCGTTCCAAAGCGGAAGCCGTCGCCAGGGGGTTGCACTCGGGTTTGGTGTTGGGCGCCGACACAACGGTCGTGATCGATAACCAGATCCTGGGCCAACCGGAGGACGATCGCGACGCGCGGCGGATGTTGCAGTTATTGAATGGCAGGTGGCACGAAGTTTTGACGGGCGTGGCGGTGGTCAGAGTCGGTGGACCAACACGGGTTGATTTCGAAACGACGCGGGTGCGCTTCGCCGAGATGAACGAGCAGGAGATCGACTGGTACATCGCGACCGGGGAGGCGCGCGGCAAAGCCGGGGCGTACGGCATACAAGGCGCGGCCGGACTCTTCATTGAAGAGATCCAGGGCGACTACTTCAACATCGTTGGCTTACCGATCCGCTTAGCGTATGAGTTGGCGGCCAAGGTTTAACTGAGAACGCTGCCGCCGTCGACGTTTATCCCCTGACCGTTGATTCCACGTCCCGCGTCGGAGGCGAGTAACAAGGCGAGCGCGGCAACTTCCTCCGCCGTGGCGAGGCGATTCTGCGGACTCATCTTCCTCAGTGCGTCCAACGCTTCTTCAGCGGAGCGGCCAGTGCGCGACGTGATCGTTTCGACGCCACGCGAAACCATTTCTGTATCGACATAACCGGGACAGATGGCGTTGACGGTGATGCCACGGGCCGCCACTTCCATCGCGAGCGAACGCGTCAGCCCGAGCACACCGTGTTTCGACGCTGTGTACGCGGCGATGTAAGGTGCGCCGGTTTTGGCGGCGATGGAGGCGATGTTGATGATGCGTCCCCAACCCTTTTCGAGCATCGCTGGCAGGGCTGCGCGCGTGCAGTAGAAGGTACCGGATAGGTTGATCGCCAGATGGCGCTGCCACAGATCGTCGGTGGTGTTGACGAACGTGGCGCTTTCAGCGATGCCGGCGTTATTGACGAGAATGTCGGGTTTTATATCCGCGAACATCCCTGCTACCTGGTCTGAGTTGGAGACGTCGCAGACTAATGCTACAGCGTTACCACCGATTTCCTGCGCCACGGTTTCAACTTGTTCGCGGGTGCGCGCTGCGACGGCCACACGGGCACCGTGTTGCGCGAACAAAAGCGCGATCGCCCGGCCTATGCCGCGGCCGCCACCGGTGATCAGTGCGAGTTTGTCGTTAAGCATAGTTGGCAGAGATAAACGCGGAAAGAAACCGAATTAGTGCCCCGTAAACCGCGGATCGCGTTTTTCCAAAAACGCGTGCACGCCTTCGTGCCCGTCATCCGACTCGAAACAACGCAACTGCGCTTCGGTTTCGTAACGCAGCATCTCGTCGAGATCCGCCGCCTCACTGGCATACACTGCTTGCTTCGCCGCGGCGAGTGCGATTGGCGGCGCCGCGCGCAGGCGTTCCGCCATCTGCATGGTCGCGCTCTCGAGCTCTTCGGCCGCCACCACGCGGTTCACGATACCCAGGCGCAACGCTTCGGCTGCATCGATCGATTCGCCAAGAAAGAACAGCTCACACGCTTTGTTCGGGGTAACGAGGCGGGGCAGGAAAAACGTGCCGCCCCAATCCGGTACCAGTCCGACTTTCACAAACGATTGACTAAACGTCGCTGACGTCGCCGCTATACGCAGGTCGCACGCGAGCGCCAGATTCGCGCCGGCGCCTGATGCTGGACCATTCACGGCGGCGATCACCGGTTTCGTCATGTGACGGATAGCGGTGATGACGCGGCGGCCGGCGCCGAGTATGCGCGCAAACTCTTCCGAGTCGCGACGGCGCATCAACTCCGCCATGAACTGAACGTCGCCGCCGGCGCAAAAAACGCGGCCCGCGCCGGTGATGATCACGACGCGGATGCTGCGATCGCTGCCGGCGTGTTCGAGCGCTTCCGCCAGATCGCGGCGCATGTGACCGATGAAGGCATTCAGCTTGTCGGGACGGTTTAGGGTAATCGTCACGATGCCTTCGGTTTCGGAAACTAAGATGTGTTCGTAGGTCATGCTCGCGTTACGCCTGAGGCAGAGGGATTTAGGATCATTTTTGGATCTATCGACCTTTAAACTGCGGCTTGCGCTTCTCTACGTATGCGGAAAGGCCCTCACGCGCGTCTTCCGATTGAAACAGTTGCTGTTGTAATTCGCGTTCGAGCGCGAGACCTGTTTCGAAGGAGATCTCGGCGCCGGTTTGGACCGCGCGTTTTATTCTACCAACTGCGTGCACGGCTTTGCCCGGCGTGGTGAACTGCGCGGCGTAATCACGGACCATCTGCACAAACTGTTCGGCATTCTCCGCTTCAAAAACCTGGTTGACAATCCCGAGCTCAACTCCACGCTCGAAATCAAACAACTGTCCGGTGGCCATCAACTCGATCGCCTTCGCTTTACCGACGATGCGCACCAAA
>DASUOZ010000800.1:0-17165 GCA_036276375.1 Pyrinomonadaceae bacterium
CCGACGCCGCCGCACGAAACGTATCGGCCGCGCAGATCAACACGTCATTGCCTTCGGCCTTGATCCTTTGAGCGAGTTTGCCGATCGTCGTTGTCTTGCCGACGCCGTTTACGCCGACAATCATCATCACGTACGGCGCGACGCTTTCGGGCACGGTCGTTTCCGACGCGACGCCCTCCCGTTCGGAGGCTTGAAGGATCCTTAGCAATTCATCTTTGATCGCCTGCTTGAGCGTTTCGATGTCGTTGATCTGTTTGCGCGCCACCCCGCGGCGGACTGTTTCGAGAATCCCGAGCGTAGTCGGAACGCCGATGTCCGCGGCGATCAAGACCTCTTCGAGTTGATCGAGCAACTCTTCGTCGATCTGTTTGCGGCCGGCGAATACAGTATCTAGTTTGTCCGAAAGCGATTCGCGCGTCGCGGCGACGGCGCGGCGAAAACGTGCCGAGAATTCCTGTTCGAGCGCCGCTTCCTGCGCCTGTAGCTCTTCGATCGAGCGGTCGAGGCCGAGAATCGACGACGAGAATGTGGACCGCGAAGCAACGGCAGGTGGCTCTACCGCTTCAGCCGGCGGTTCGAGGGGCGCCTTCGGTGGCTCAGGTTCCGGTTTGGGAGGCGCGGCGGCAGGAGCTTCCTCCTTGACCGCAGGTTCGTTTAGACGAAGTGAGACAAACTCATCTTCTTTCTTTCTACGCCAGAAAAGTCCCATGAAGCCGTCGATTATATCCACAGATTACACAGATTCAAACGGCACTGATCTGTGTAGTCTGTGGATTGTTTGACGGCGGTGTCGCTGGCGTTGGTTTTCTGAGTTTCACTACGCCGGGACGGATCTGGCCGTCGCGACAGGCTTCAGAGAGCGCGGCGACGACCGCCGGGTCGTAACGCGTGCCGACAAAACTCTCGATGCGCGCGAGTGCGTCGTCAAACTTCATCGCCTTCTGATAAGGACGATCGGTCGTCATCGCGTCAAACGTATCGGCGACGGCAACGATCTTGCCCATCAACGGAATCTCGTCGCCCTTGAGGCCCTGCGGATAACCCATGCCGTTGACCATCTCGTGGTGCATGTACATTCCCGGCAGAAACTCTTTCATCGCCGGAATCTGCGACATGATCTTGTAACCCTTCTGCGGGTGGCCCTTCATGATTTCATACTCTTCGTCCGTCAGCGCCGCGGGTTTCTTGAGAATCTTATCGTCGATAGCGATCTTACCGACGTCGTGTAGCAGCGCACTGATACGGATCTTTTCGACTTCGTCGTCAGACAATCCGAGGCGTTGGGCCATGGCCATCGAAAAACGTGAGACACGTTCCGAGTGGCCGCGTGTGTAAGGATCTTTGCCGTCGATCGCGGCCGCGAGTGCTTTGACGGTGCCGATGAAGAGTTGGCGGTTTTCTTCGGCTGAGCGTTGCAGATCGCTGATGAAGTGTTCGATCTGATCCGTCATGAGGTTGAACGAGTTGCCGAGATCGCCGATTTCAGTACGGCTGGTGACGGTGATGCGTTTTGAGAAGTCGCCGGAGGCAATGCGATGTGCGCCGCTTGCGAGGTCGCGTACGGGATGCGTGAGTTTACGGGCAAAAAACACACCGATGATGATCGTGAGTAATCCGGCCACCAAACTGATCCAGAGGACTTGCCAGCGCATGTCGGAGACTGACGCGAGCGCTGCTGCTTCGTCCTGGATCGCGATCACGCCGAGATGGGAGCTTTTGTCGAGCGCGGCGGTCGCGTAGGAACCCAACATCTCAACTGACTTGCCGTCGCGTGTCGCAGTGAACGGAGCGAGTGCCGACTGTACCTGATCGCCTGACTCGAGCCACTCCTGAACCACCTTCAGGTCCGTCATCGGTTTTTCAGAAAAGGCTACGCTGGCTTCCGGGTGGGCGACTGCGCGCCCGTTTTGATCGACCACAAACACGACAGGTAATCCGGCCTCTAACAGTTCGCGTTCGCTTTTTGACGTCGGTTGTTGCACGGCGTCGAAGACTTCCTGAAACGACACGATCGCGACGACGGCGGCGACCACGTCCTGATTGTTTTTTCCGCCAAGTACGGGTTCGGCGATGGTCAGCGCCATTTCCTGTCCCGAACGGATGATCTGTGGGCGACTGACGACGAGCCCGCGGCCGCTCATTCGGGCCAGCACCTCGCTGACGCGCGCGTCGACCTCTTCGAGCTTGATAACGTCGGGTTGGAACGCGCGATGGAGTGTTCCGTCGACGGGCCAGAGCGCCAGGGCGATGAGGTTCGGGTCTTCCTGAAGCGTCTTTTGGAGGCGTTGGTCGTAGCCGCTGTCGTCGAGGGCCTGGATGCCGCCGGCGATTTCAAACGCGCGTGCGAGACCGGTGACGACGTCGCGGTAGCGCTGGCCGTAGAGTTCGATCTGGCGGGCTTTGTCCTGCACGAGCTGCGCCTGGTAGCGGCCTTCGATCGACCGGAGCTCGTTGGCGCTGCGGCCGGAGAGAATGAGACCAGCGAAGGCGAGCGGCAACAATCCGACGAGGAGCAACACGCCGAGCATAATGTAGAGGAGACGTATTCGTCCGAGTTTTTCGGGCATTCGTTAGCTTGGGCAGTACAATCGCGGTAGGTCTTTTCGCGCCTGGGAGGTTTCGGTTTCGGTCCGGGCACCCGCTCGGCCGCGACTATTATTGTCGACCAACTACTTTAGTGTCAACGAGTTTTGCCATTGTTGGCCTCGCCAAACGCTTTCAGCGTTGGTGAGCTTGGGGGTTCGGGGACCCAGGGTTGTTCCAACCCTGGGTTTACCGCACCCCCCACCCAACAAACGCCGAAGGTGTTGGCAAACGGCCCTGCGGTTCATTTGTTCGACCACGGGAGGAGGCTCGGCGTCTAAACCGTTGAGCGCCAATGGAAACTTTGGGCACCGACGAGATCATCGTAGAACGCGCTCTGAGCGGTAATGCCGAGGCTTTCGGCGAGATTGTACGGCGCTGGGAGCGTCGCATCTTCGCGCTCACTTACGGCATGCTGGGCCGTGAGGAAGACGCGCGCGACGCCACCCAGGAGACGTTTCTGGCGGCGTTTCGCAATCTACGCACCTTTCGCGGCGAAGCGAAAGTGTCCTCGTGGCTGCACCGGATCGCCGTCAACCAGTGCATCACCCGCCAGCGCCGCGCCAGGGTGCGAAACGAGTCGGCGCTCGACGACGATGAACAGACGGCCAACACCTTCGCCACGCCGCTTGATTGGTCGCCCGTGGCGGTCACGGAAGGACGCCAGCGCACCGCGGCGGTGCGACGGGCATTGAACAGCCTGCCCGTAGACCTGCGACAGGTCGTGGTGATGAAGGAGTTTGAAGAACTGACGTTTCGCGAAATCGCCGAAGCACTTGACCTGCCTTTGAGTACGGTCAAGAGCAGGCTTTACACAGGGCTGAAGCAACTGCAAATGCGTTTGGAGAAGTTTGCGGCCCAACAACGGAAATGACGATGAACGAGAGCGACTACTCCCCGACTTGTGAACGCGCTGCCGACCTGGTTTCGGTGCTTTACGGCGAAGCCGGCGAACGCGAAAGACGCGATTTCGTGCTCCACTTGAAGCAATGCGTTACGTGCCGCGAGGAGTTTTCCGCGTTTACGCAGGTGCGGGAATCGATTGGGGAATGGCGCGACGAGGCGCTCACCGGTTTTGTTTCCACGCACCCGGCCGTGGCGCCGCAGAAATCAGCGCTGACGGCGTGGCGACAGTTTTTCGATCTGTCGCCATTGTGGTTGAAAGGAGCGGTGGGTTTCGCGGCGGTTGTTTTCTGTGTGCTCGCGGCGCTGGCGGTCTTCCGGTCACGCCCAACGGACAAACCAGCGCCAGTTGCCGAAACAAATCCGGCGGCCGTTTACACCAAAGAGGATTTAGATCGAGCGGTCCACGAAGCACTGGCCAGTCAGCAGCGCGAACAGCCTGTCGACGAACCAAAACCCGCGAACGTCGCGGAAGCGCCAAAACCTAAAAGCTCCAACGTCGCTAAATCAGATCACCGGGCGCGACGGCCGTTTTCAAGAGCTGAACGCGAACAACTCGCCGCTGAGTTGCGACTGCTCTCGAGCGACGACGAAGCGGATCTGGATCAGTTGGACGACAGGATCAACCGACAGAGGTAAAGATGAAAATATTGGTGAGTTTAATACTCGTCCTCACAGCCGCGGGCCTGGCAATGGCCCAGCAGGAACCGGAAATAACCACCGATCCCATCGAACAGCTTCGTCTGACACCCGATCAGCGGCAAGCCATCCGCCGCATCGTCGCCGACACCAGGATCGAGCGGCAAACGACCAACTTTCGCTTGCGTGAAGCCAACGTCGCACTCGACGCCGCGCTGGACGCAGGCGACGAGAACCAGATCGAACAACGAATCAACGACGTCGCCGCCGCCCAGGCGGCACAATTACGGATGCGCATCCACACCGAAATTAAAATACGCCGGATACTTCGCCCCGAACAGTTAGCCACTCTGCGCCGTCTGCGCCTTCAGGTGCGCGACGTCATGACCCCACAACGGAGGAACAACCCCCGCCGTCCCGCGGTCCAACAAGGTCTGCGCCCCCGGCCGTGAGCTACTCCACCCGTTACAGCAACTATTAGCACCATTGAGAGTTGTCGCTCTTGACGCCCTGCGTGCATTTTGCGCATGATAGGCCGCTCTTTTCGACGAAGTGCCCCTTTTGATGGTCTAATTACTTCTCAATGAACTTCGCCACGCGCGCTCTGCTCGAGCTGCAAGAGACGACGCTGTTGGCCGCGCGTGCTTTCCGCGGTCTGTTCAAGCGACCACGATATATCCCGGAAACTATCGCTCAGATGGATGCCATCGGCGTCGGGTCGCTGACCATCATCATCCTGACCGGTTTCTTCACGGGCGGCGTGCTCACCGTTCAGACTTTTCCCACTCTCAAAAACTACGGCGCGCAGTCGCAGACGGGTTATCTCGTGGCTGTCTCGCTGGTTCGTGAACTCGGCCCGGTACTCTGCGCGCTGATGGTCACCGGACGCGTCGGCTCGGCAATCTCCGCTGAACTCGGTTCTATGGTCGTGTCGCAGCAGATCGACGCGATGCGCGCGCTCGGCACAGACCCAATCCGCAAGCTCGTTGCGCCGCGTCTGTGGGCTTTGCTCGTCAGCCTGCCACTATTAACGGTGCTGGCAGACGTGCTGGGCATTTTTGGCGGCTGGGTCACGGCCGTAATGCTTTATTCGGTGTCCTCCAGCGTCTTCATCGCCGCCGTGCGCGACGGCATCACGACCGACGACCTGATCGGCGGCATCGTTAAGCCGCTCGTCTTTTCCCTGATTATCGGCACGATCGCCTGCCGTCAGGGTCTCAGTACGGAAGGAGGCACCGTCGGCGTAGGACGTTCAACGACCCGGGCGGTCGTCATGGCCTCGATCGTAGTTATTATTACGGACTACTTTCTCGCGAAGGCGCTTCAGGTTATTCTAGGCACCACGTAAACCCCGTTCGTGCTGGAAGATGGCAACCGAAATACACACCACTTCACCTACTGTCAGCGAAGACGCGCAGGAATCGACCTTTCGTGAAGTCGACGATCGCGACCGCGCGATTCCGGCGATCGAGTTTCGCAACGTCGTGCTGGCGTTCGACGAGCGCGTTATCCTCGATCGCTTGAGCTTCAAAGTGATGAAGGGTGAGACGAAGATCATCCTCGGCGGCTCGGGCGGCGGAAAGTCGACTATCATCAAACTCGTTCTGGGTCTGCTGAAACCCGACGCCGGTCAGGTGCTCGTCGACGGCGAAGACATCACTGAGCACAGCGAAGAACAGATGATGCTGGTGCGTAAGAACATCGGCATGGTCTTCCAGGAAGGTGCATTGTTCGACTCACTCTCCGTTTATGACAACGTCGCTTATCGCCTGCACGAACAAGGCGTGGCGGAAGAAGAAGTCGAACCGGAAGTGCGGCGCATGCTGCGGTTCGTTAATCTTGAAGACGCTATCGACAAGATGCCGATCGAGCTTTCGGGCGGCATGCGGCGGCGCGTCGGTATCGCGCGTGCGCTGGTCGGCGATCCGAAGATCGTTCTGTTTGACGAACCGACCGCCGGCCTGGACCCGCCAACGGCCCGCACGATCTGCGAGCTGGCGATGAAGTTGCGCGACCTTGAAGACGTATCGTCGATCTTCGTCACGCACGAAATGAACAATGTGCAGTACATCTGTTCCGAGTACGCAGTGGTGGACGACGACGGCAAGGTCGTTTTTGAGCGTGAAGGCGAACGCCTGTGTCTCATCAACAGCAAAGTGATGATGATGCGGACGGGCAAGATAATTTTCAGCGGAACAGACGAAGCGCTTCGTCGTGCGGAAGACCCGTACATCCAGAGATTCCTCCGGGGACATTAAGGAAAGGACGTTATGCCTCCATCAAAAAGAAACGTAACCCTGAGCCAGTTGCGCGTCGGAATCTTCGTGCTGATTGCGATCGGCGTGCTGGTCTTTCTGGTACTCAACGCTTCCGGCGACATCAATCCGTTCAGTCGAAAACTGCACTTGAAAGCGCGCTTTGTTGATGCCAATGGTTTGCGTGAAGGTTCTGAAGTGCGACTCGCGGGTGTGCGCGTAGGGAAAGTGGAGCGAATCGTTCTGCTGGAGGCGTCAACCGTGCCGAGCGCGCCGCGCGTTGAGGCCCAGATGACGATCGATTCAATGATCGACGGCCAACCGGCGAACCAACGCATTCGTTCTGATTCAACTGCTCAGCAAGGCTCACCGAGCTTGCTCGGTAACGAAATGCTGATCAACATCACGCCGGGCACCTCGCTGGGCAGCCCGGTCTCGGACGGCGCGATTCTGCCGTCGTCATCGTCGAATACCGTCAACGACTTCGCCACTTCCGGAACAGATCTCGCCCAACGTCTCAGCAAATTGTCGGACGAGCTGAGCAGCATGGTGCAGAGCGTCAAGAAAGGCGAAGGAACCATCGGACGCCTCTTTAGCGATGAGGCGCTCTACAACAACCTCAACTCCACGATCAACGAAACACAGGACGTGATGCGAGCAATCCGGTCCGGCGATGGTTCGGCGGGAAGATTTATCAATGATCCGGCGCTCTACAACAATGCGAACGAGATTGCGGTCCAGTTGAAAGGGATCTCCGACGACCTGCGCGCCGGCCGCGGCACCTTCGGCAAGCTCCTTACCGACGACGAGTTCTACGCACGCATCAATCGCACGGCCGATCGACTCGACAGGTCAGTCGACCAAATCAATAGCATGGTCGCAGAGATCAACGCCGGGCACGGAACGCTCGGCAAGTTGATCCGCGACGAACAGATGTACAACGACGCGCGCGCCGCCATCGCGCGTTTCAACACCACCGCCGAACGTGTGGACAACATGGTCGCTGCCGCCCAACGCGGCGAAGGCACAGTCGGCAAACTGCTCAACGACGAAACCCTTTACACGAATGTGAATCAATTGTCGTCGGAAGGCGTGAAAATGCTCTACGATTTCCGGCAGAACCCGAAAAAGTACCTGACGGTCAAGTTCGAGCTCTTTTAGCAAGTTCCTGCTGTAGGGGCGGCACGTTGTCGCCGCCCTTCGCACTCGCCAAACCTCCTCCCCCGGAAAGGACAACCTCCTTGAAACGCGCTCTCCTGCTCGCAATAGCGACCGCTGTCGTTGTCATCACTGCTCAGGCTCAACACGACGATCACCGTCACGAACCTTCTGAAAAACTGGGCCGAGTGAACTTCACCGTTTCCTGCACACCACAGGCGCAGAAACAGTTCAATCGCGCCGTCGCCTGGCTGCACTCGTTTGAATATGAAGAGGCCGAGAAGGCCTTCCTGGAAGTTGCGGCGACCGATCCGCGTTGCGGTATGGCGTACTGGGGTGTCGCGATGAGCAACTATCACCCGCTTTGGGCGGCGCCGACGCCGGCCGAGTTGAAACGCGGCCAGGACGCAATCAAGAAGGCGAAGCTCATCGGTGCTCGTACCCAAAGAGAGCGCGACTACATCGCAGCGCTCGGCCAATTCTTCACTCCCATCGAGCTGACTTATCTTGAGCGCTCGGTTGCCTTCAGCGACGAGATGAAGAGTCTCTACGAGAAGAATCGCACGGATTCCGAAGCAGGCGTGTTCTATGCGTTGACGCTCATCGCCACCGGCATGATGTCACACGACAAAACCTACCGGCGCGAGAAAGAGGCCGCGCAGATTCTGAACCGCGTGCTCGCGCGTCAGCCGCAGCATCCGGGCGTCGCGCATTATCTGATTCACAGTTACGACTACCCGGCGTTGGCCCATCTCGCGCTGCCTGCCGCGCGCAGTTACGCGAAGATCGCGCCGGCGTCAGCGCACGCGCAGCACATGCCTTCGCACATCTTCATCCGCATGGGTTTGTGGCAGGAGGCGATTCGTTCGAACCTCGACGCCGAAGCGTCGGCGAAGGCTTTCGCGCGCCGGCACAAGATGGCGGGCGCCTGGGACGAGCAGCTTCACGCGATGGACTATCTTGCCTATGCTTACCTGCAAGGTGCGCAGGACAAGCTGGCGTGGGGCGTGCTCGATGAGATGAACAAAGTTCAGAGCGTCGAGCCGCAGACTTTCAAAGTTGCGTATTCGTTTGCCGCCATTCCAGCGCGCTATGCGCTCGAGCGTCGCCGTTGGGACGAAGCAGCGAAACTGACGTTACCCGCAAACACGGTCGGCATGTTTCCGTGGCAAAAGTTTCGCTGGGCGGAGGCGCATATTCATTTCGCGCGGGCGATCGGCTTTGCACGCAGTGGAGATGCGGTTTCAGCGCGTCAGGAAGTGGACAAACTCGCTGCTGTGCGAGATGCACTTATAATCGGCAGGGGCGAATACGATTGGGCCAAGCAAGTGGAAATTGAACGGCAGATTGCGGCCGCGTGGTTGGCGTTTGCCGAAGGCAAGCATGACGAAGCACTGAAATTGATGCGTGCGGTGGCGGATCTGGATGATGAGACCGACAAACACCCGGTCACGCCCGGCGCGATTCTTCCCGCCCGCGAGCAACTGGGCGAGCTGTTACTCGAGCTCAAGCAACCAACAGCCGCGTTGACTGAATTCGAGACTTCCCTGCGCAGCGCACCTGAGCGCTTCAACGGTCTTTACGGGGCCGCGCGCGCCGCAACGCTCGCATCCGATCAAAAGAAAGCACGAACCTATTACGGGAAGCTCCTGACAGTGACGCGCCAGGCCGACACTACGCGTCCGGAAATCACCGAAGCGAAAGCTTTCCTGGCCGTAGTCTCGAAGAACTGATTTCAGCGTTCGACGAGTCCAAAAGCGCGCACCGGAAATGTGCCGAAACGTTTGATCTTCACGGGCACGGCGAAGAACTTGAAACCCGTGTCCGGAAGTTCGCCGAGACGGCAGAGGTGTTCGACAATGGGAATGTCGTGACCGAGCAGAATCGAGTGTGCGGGGCGCGCGCCGTCGGCGGTCGAGTCGATATTGTAGGAGTCGATGCCGACGAGTGTGGCGCCGTTCTTCGCGAGGTAGTTCGCGGCGTCTTCGGTCAGGAATGGATGATTGCCGCTGGAGTACTCCGGCGTGCGCCAGTGCCGGTCCCAGCCGGTGTGCATCAATATCGCCTTGTCTTTTACGTCTAAACCGCTGAACGACTCCGTTTTGATCTCCTTCATTGTGACTCGCACTACCAGGCCCTCGAGATTAGCCACGGAAGACAGATCAAGTTGCGCGAGGTCCTTGCCACGCGCGTAACGATGAAACGGCGTGTCGAGATACGTGCCGGTATTCGCCACCATCTCGATCCGGCCGATGTGAAACTCCGTGCCCGGCGCATAAACATTTCGCGACGCCTCGCGCGTGAGATGGTCCGTGATCACCGGCGCCGGCAGACCTTTGTAAGTGACCATTCCATCTTCGACGCTGTGACAAACGTCGATCAGCTCAAACTCTCGCGCCATCGTTACCTCCTCAACCGCGTTTCAGCACCAGCACTTGAAAACTCGAGCCCATGCCTCCCGGCAAGATCATCTCTCGCGCATCGGTCGTCAATCGCAATTGATCCGACGCTTTTTCCATCCGCCGCAATCTCCTCTCCAGTACGTCCAACAAGCCGGCGTTGCGCAGAAAGCGATCCTGTGAGTCAAATTCCACGACTCGCAACCCGAGGCGTTCACCGGTGGCTTTCACCTGCGTCCAGTTTACGCTGCTGGTGATGTCGTACTCACCGGGCGCACTCAACACGTTAGCGACGAATCCGTGTCGCGAAAACGCGCGCAAGGTTCCGTCGGGCCTCAGAGACGGATCGTAGAGATCTGCAGCCTCAGCGCCGTAGTCGACCGTGACGACGTATCCGCGTTTGATCTTTGCCACAACAGAACTCAACCAGTCATCAATCGCGAGGTTGATCTCGATCGTCTGTCCGGGTATGAGTTTAATCGAGTGCTCCTCAAGAAATTGATTGAGGCGTGGTGTGGAATAGGGACCAACGCTCCAGATGAAGTTTTGGCCGGAGTCGAGAGTCACATAAAGCTCACCTTCACTAACGACCCGGTGCACTGGAAACGCGTCGAGCAGCTCGTTGGAGAAGTAGAGGCAGGGATTTAAAGAATGGATTGTTTCCTCGACGTTCAGAATCTCGCTGGTGAGGTAATGCGTCACTTCGAATACACGCGGATAGTCTTCCTTGAGTGCGTGCTGCACGCGCCGCGCGAAAGTTCCGTCACCGGATCCGCCCTCTAAAATGGTCCATTGCGAAGGGGTTCCGAGTTCGTCGTAAAGCCTGGCAAAATAACGCGCAAACGTCGCCGCAAACAGTTCGCTGCGTTCAGCACTGGTGCGATAGTCGCCCTCGCGGCCCCAACGCTTTCGATCGATGCGCGTGTAGTAGCCAAACTCCGAATCGTAAAGCGCCGCTTCCATCCAATCGCGAAAAGCGATCGGACCACGGGCGCGAATCAATTCTCTCAGGCGTTCAGCTAACAACTACCGCTCTGTACGATCTTCTTTATCGAGTAAACGGGTGGTGTTTTCGGTGACACTCGGTGGGTTCGCCAGCTCCGCGGTGTTTGGCTTGCGCCACGCGGAAGGCGCACGCGCCGCCGGCGGCGGTAACGCGTTGTGTTGTCGTGGTGGGGCAAACTGCGGCGGCGCGGCGACCGGTGGTCCATACACCGGAAACCGCCGTGGCGCGCCTTCCTCAAACAGCGCCGCGTAAAGCATGCGAAACGGACCGCCAATAAAACAGATGATCGCCGCGAGTGCCGCAAGAATCTGCGGAAAAGCGGCGTTCGAGAAGCTCGCCAACACTCCGAGTATCGGAACAATCACGGCGCCGGACAGTAACAATACCGCGCCTTGTTTTACGCCTTTGCGCCGGGGCGAGATCGCCACGGGCTCATCAGACTGGTGATAAACCGGCAGCATTCCGCCCGTTCCCAACAACTGAATCACGCCATCCAGCGGGAAACCACAGCGAGAACAAAACCTGACGGCGCCCGAAGCCTGTTGCTGACCGCATTGCGGACAATACATGGAGATCGTTCCTCGCCAACGGAGTCTTACGACGCGCTAGATAATACCCCTTTGTCCGCCCTCACCAAAAAGCATTTTTAAAGTAGCGACAGCCCGGCCGTGATAGTCGCTCGCCTTAATCACCGTTTCGAGCAATAAGGCAAAGAGCTGTTGCGGCTCGCCCGATGGGCCCGAGATGTATTTGGTCAGGTCGCGATCGCTCGCAATCGATCGGAACGCACTCTCTCGCGCGGCATCAACTTCCGACAAATACTCGGTCACGAGCTCGGCAGTCGAAAGAGTCTCCGGCAACGTCCATTCGAACGGATCGTCCCAAAGGTTCGCCGTAAGCCCGCCAAACGTCTGTTCGAGCGCCGCGGCGCTGCGCAACAGGTTCTCACCGATGCTGACGTGCGGCGGACGGCGATAAAGCAGTTCGGGCGTGACGGAATTGACGAGTTGCTTGAGGGAGACAATCAAACGAGCGCATTGGCGATCGAGCTGGTCGACTTCGTCACGGATGAGCGCACGGGGAGAGTCGTGGTCCATTGAATGAGCGGGCCTATTTTCCGCGCGCGCGGCGATCTGTTTCTTCGAGCACCGTGCCGTAAGACCGGCCGTCGAAGTTGAAGCCGCTACGAAGGTATCCCTTGGCGCCGACCTGCGCGCCACGCGAAGGGACGCCTCGCTTGGTGGCCACCCAAATCCGGCCGGTGCCGTCGTCGATTTCATACGCGCCAACACCCGCTGCTCCGTAGCTGTTTGTGACCCTGCCGGCAATGCCGACTTCCTTGCCTTGATAGCGTCCGGGGTCGGCGTTGATCTTCGAGATGTTGGTTTGGCTGGGACAGGCGGTTAAGAGAAGTGTCCCACTGAGAAGCGCTACCAGAATCGCAGACTTCCTCAATGCTAGCATGTCGTCTCCTTTAATGATGGGTCGCATTTCGGGAGAGGCCCTGATGATAACACGTCGAAGCCGCAAAGAAGCACAAGAGGCACAAGAGGCACAAGGCAGGTAAGATTTAATTTTTTTGTGCTTCTTGTGCCTCTTTGTGGCCCTATTTACCAAACCAGCCGATCGGCTTGCCCGAAAGGTCGACCCACACGCTCTTCACCTGCGTGTAGAGGTCGAGCGCGTGCCGGCCCATTTCGCGGCCGTAGCCCGACTGCTTGTAACCGCCAAAAGGAGACGCTGCATTGAACATATTGAACGTATTGATCCAAACGACGCCGGCCTTGATCTCACGGGCAAAACGATGCGCGCGCGTGATGTCGCGCGTCCAGATACCCGCCGACAAGCCGTAGATCGTGTCGTTTGCCTGTTTGATCAGATCGTCTTCATCTTTGAACGTGATCACCGAAACCACTGGTCCAAAGATCTCTTCCTGGGCCACGCGCATGTCGTTCTTCACTTCGTCAAAGATCGTCGGCGTGAAGAAGTAGCCGCGTTGGAACGAGCCCTCGAGCTGCGGCGTCGCGCCGCCGGCGACGACCGCCGCGCCTTCACTACGTGCGATGTCGACGTAACCCTTGATCCGGTTCAGTTGCTCTTCGGAAACCTGCGGTCCCATTTGTGTTGCTTTGTTCGTTGGATCGCCGACGACGATCTTGCTCGCCTTTTCACTCAGCTTGCTGACGAATTGATCCTTAACAGACTCTTCCACAAACAACCGCGAACCGGCGCAACAGACCTGTCCCTGGTTATAGAAAATTCCCATCATCGCGCCCGCGACTGCCTGGTCGAGGTCCGAGTCGGCGAAGACGATGTTCGGCGCTTTGCCGCCGAGCTCGAGTGAAACCTTGGTCAGGTTCTCCGCGGCTGACTTCGCGATCAGTTTTCCCACTTCAGTCGAACCGGTGAACGCGATCTTGTCGATGCCGGGATGGGCTGCCAGTGCGGCGCCCGCAGTTTCGCCGTAACCGGGAACGATGTTTACAACGCCTTCGGGAAATCCCGCTTCCTGGATCAACTTGCCGAGCTCCATCGCGCCGACGGGCGTTTGTTCGGCGGGTTTGAGCACAACTGTGTTACCCGCGGCCAGTGCAGGCGCGAGTTTCCACGCGGCCATCAATAACGGGAAATTCCACGGAATGATCTGGCCGCAGACGCCGATCGGCTCGCGCAACGTGTAGTTGAACATGCGGCCGGGAACGGGAATCGTCTCACCTTCGATCTTCGTGGCCCAACCGGCGAAGTACTCGAAGTTTTCCACCACTTGGGGTAGATCGACGTAGAGTGATTCTTTGATCGGCTTGCCGTTGTCGGCGGTTTCGATGGCTGCCAACGCCGCCGCATTTTGCTCAATTAGCTGCGAGAGTTTGTAGAGCAGCCGGCCGCGATCGCGCGCGCTCATCTTGGACCACTTGCCTTCGTACGCGCGTCGCGCGGCAGAGACGGCTTTATCAATGTCCGTCCTGTCGGCTTCCGCTACTTCCGCAAGCGTCTCACCCGTTGCCGGATTTGGCGTGGTGAATGTTTTGCCTGACTCAGAGTCGACCCACTGGCCGTCGATTAAGAGTTGATAAGTACGTGGCGAGTTGTTTTGCGCTAGTTCTGCGGTTGACATAGTGCTCCTTAAAACTCAGTGGTTCCTGCAAGTAATTGTCTCAACACGAACGGAAGTATGCCGCCGTGCTTGAAGTAATCGACCTCGATCGGCGTATCGATTCTCAGCGTGATTGGAACTTCCTCGACCGCTCCGCTCTTTCGATGAATAACGAGCTTGATTTCCTCGCGCGGTTCGATTCCATCTTCGATGCCGTGCAGATCGAAAGTTTCGCTGCCGTCGAGCCCGAGCGAAGCAGCGCTCACATCGTCTTTGAACTGGCACGGCAACACGCCCATGCCGACGAGGTTGCTGCGATGGATGCGCTCGAAACTCTGTGCGATCACCGCCTTCACACCGAGCAGACGAGTTCCCTTCGCCGCCCAGTCGCGCGAACTGCCGGTGCCGTACTCCTGACCGGCGATGATCACGAGCGGCACGCCGTCCGACTCGTAACGCATCGCCGCTTCGTAAATACTCATTCGCTCCTCGCTCGGGTGATAAATCGTCACCCCACCTTCAACGCCCGGCACCATCAGGTTTTTGATACGCACGTTGGCAAACGTGCCGCGCACCATCACCTCGTGATTGCCACGCCTCGCACCGTAGCTGTTGAAGTCTTTGATGTCGACGCCCTGTTCCTGCAAATACAATCCCGCCGGCGATGAAGGCTTGATCGCGCCCGCGGGGCTGATGTGGTCCGTCGTAACCGAATCTCCAAAGATCGCGAGCGGCCGCGCGCCTTTCACGTCAGTCAACGGTTCGAGTCCGCTGTGGAAGTTCTCGAAGTATGGCGGTTCGCGAATGTAAGTCGACTCCGGTTCCCACTCGTACACGTTTCCGGTGGTGGTCGGAATCTCGTTCCACCGGGGATTCTGTTCCGCGAAGTTGCTGTAGAGACGTTGGTAAGTTTCGGGATCGAACGCCGTGCGCATCGCGTCTCTGACCTCGTCCAAAGTGGGCCAAATGTCGCGCAGGTAAACTTCTTCGCCGTCTTTGCCGGTGCCGAGCGGGTCAGACGAAACGTCGAGATCGATACGTCCAGCCAGGGCGAACGCGACGACGAGCGGCGGGCTCATCAGGAAGTTTGCCTTGATCGACTGGTGCACGCGCGCCTCGAAGTTTCTATTACCAGACAGGACGGAAACGCCAACGACGTCTCGCTCGGAAATTATCTGCTCGATCGCGGGATCGAGTGGACCGGAGTTACCGATGCACGTCGTGCAACCGTAACCGACGAGATTAAAGCCGAGCTCATTCAAGTACGACTGCAAACCAGTGCGTTCGAGATAATCCGTGACGACGCGCGAGCCCGGCGCAAGTGAATTCTTCACCTTCGGGCTAACGGTCAAGCCACGCTCGACAGCTTTCCTGGCCAGCAATCCCGCGGCCAACATCACGCTCGGATTCGACGTGTTCGTGCACGACGTGATCGCCGCAATCAACACGTCGCCATGGCCCAGCAGCTCGTCGCCTGTTTGAAATTCGTCTTCTGGAATATCCGGAAGGATGTCGGGTGTCGGACGGTTGTTGACCATTTCCGTCTCCGTCCAGACGCTGGTGTTCTTCTCACTGATTTCGTTTTCCACGGCTGAGGGAACCGTTTCCCCGCGTTGTTCGCCGCCGCCGGCAAACAGTCGCCGGCGGTCCGCTCCGATCTTCACGTGATAACGCGTCCACAGATCGTCTTCAGTCTTGCCGTAACCGCCTTCGCTGGCAGGCTTGAGCATCAACTCCGAAAACTGGTCCTTCAACTTCGTCAGCTCAATCCGATCCTGCGGGCGCTTCGGTCCCGCAACACTCGGCACGATCGACGCGAGATCGAGATCGTATACGACGCTGTAATCACACTCACCCTGCGCCGGCATACCAAACATTCCCTGCGCCTGGTAATAACGTCTGACGAGATCCACGTGCTCTTCGGATCTTCCGGTAGCAAGCAGGTACGCGCAAGTCTCTTCGTCAACCGGGAAGAAGCCCATCGTCGCGCCATACTCGGGCGCCATATTTGCGATCGTCGCGCGATCGGTCACCGACAAACTCGCCGCGCCTGCCCCATGAAACTCGACAAACTTTCCGACGACCTTCGCCTTGCGCATCATCTCCGTGACGCGCAGCACAAGATCAGTAGCAGTCACGCCTTCTTTGAGACTACCGCTCAGATGAACGCCAACGACGTCAGGCGTCAGGAAGTAAACGGGTTGGCCCAACATTGCCGCCTCGGCTTCAATTCCGCCCACGCCCCAGCCGACAATCCCGAGACCATTGATCATCGTCGTGTGCGAGTCAGTGCCGACGAGCGTATCAGGAAAGTAAACGTTCTTCTCCCAAACATTCTTGGCGAGATATTCGAGATTCACCTGGTGACAGATCCCGATGCCCGGCGGAATCACCCGAAAACCGTCAAACGCCTGCGTGCCCCACTTCAGGAACTGATAACGCGAGCGATTGCGTCTGAACTCCATCTCCATGTTCTTTTCAAAGGCTTCGCGCGTGCTGGAGAAATCAACCTGTACCGAGTGATCGATCACGAGATCTACTGGAACGAGCGGCTCGATGATGCCGCTGTTCTTTCCGAGACGTGCCACCGCCGAACGCATCGCCGCGAGATCGACGAGCAACGGCACGCCCGTGAAGTCCTGTAGCAACACGCGCGCGACGACGAACGGAATCTCTTCGACACGTTTGCCGGTTGGTTGCCAGTTGGCGAGCTCGCGAACGTCGTCAGTGGTGATCTTCACGCCGTCGCAGTTGCGCAGCACCGATTCGAGTACGACGCGAATACTGTGCGGCAGGCGCGAGATCGGACCAATGCCGGTTTTTTCAAGATGTGGGAGCGAATGGAAAAGCCCTACAGGGCCAGCAGCGGAATTGAAAGCTTGCAGTGAATCAAACGGACATTCTGGCATGGTGGTGCTCAAACACTTTCCTTCGAAAAGAAATCTTTTGTGGTGTTGTGGTTCAAGTTGAAGTGTAACGAGTTTCGTCGAAAGGCGCAAAGACCGCGCCAAGACACCATACAGCCGTTAGCGCCTTTGCGCGTTGACGCGAAACTCACTATAGTTTGCGTAACTTCCCCCGAATACTTTTGCGACGAGGCAAGGAGACCCGCATGGCGAAAAAGGGTG
>DASUOZ010000801.1:0-4586 GCA_036276375.1 Pyrinomonadaceae bacterium
ACCTTCTACCGCGACGGCCAACCCCCGTTGCTGGTCTTCATCAATTCCGAAACGCTCACATCCTTGTGGGAGAAACTTCATGAGTGACAAATACTACAAAAAACCCGAGGTCCAACCGGAAATAGCGCCCGAAATCCGCCCGGAAATCCAACCGGAGATTGCGCCGGAAATAAAACCTGAGATTCGTCCGGAAATCCAACCGGAAATCGCACCTGAAATAAAGCCAGAGATCCAACCTGAGATAGCACCCGAGATACAACCTGAAATCGCACCGGAAAAAGCGCCGCGCCCGATACCCGAAATCGCACCGGAGAGGCGACCAATTCCGGAAGTGGCTCCGGAGAAAACCGGCGGCGGCACGGTTCCCGAAGTGGCGCCACAAAAGCGCTAACTGTTGAGATTGGGTGATTATTAAGTGGGACCAGATCCGTCCGGATCTGGCCGAAGGTTATCGCTATGAGCACAGACTCGATTAAGCCGGTTGCTCTCGTCAGCATGCCCACGCTCTCAGCGCGGTTCCCCTCTTTTCAGCTCGCGCTGCTGAAGCCCACGCTGGAGCGTGAAGGCATTCCCGTTCAGACCTTCTCGATGTTCATGTATTTCGGGTCGTTCGTCGGACACCGGATCAACGAGGCGCTGTCGGACGTCTACCCGTGCATGGTGGGAGAGTGGCTCTGGACCAAAGCCGCATTCGGCGACTTCGCCAGAAACGAAGACTACTTCGAGATCTATCGCGACAATCTCGAGTCGATCTGCAAACACGCCGGATGTTCGATCTCCGAGTTGTCCGGCATTCGGGAAAACGCGGCGCCGGCGTTTATCGATTTCTGCGTCAACAGTGTCGACTGGAGCCGCTTCGGGGCAATCGGGTTGTCAGTCTGCTTTCAGCAAACTCTCGCCAGTATCGCGCTCGCGCGGGCCCTGAAAGAACGTTATCCCGAAATTCCGATCATGATGGGCGGCGCCACGTTTGAAGACGATATTGCCGAAGAGATCATGAGGGGTTGTCCGCAAGTCGATTTCATTCACTGCGGCGATGCGGATGAAACGCTGCCGAAAACCATTCGCCGTTTGTACAGCAAAGAATCACTCGCGGGCATGCCGGGAATCATGTGGCGCGGCGGCGATCAGGGGGGCGCAATAAAGTTTGCCGGGCGCGCGCCGAACCTGAGCGACATGAACAAAACGCCGGTGCCTGATTTCGACGAGTATTTCTACGCGCGAAAAGAAGGCGGTTACGGCCGGTACAACAGCGCCCAGGAAGTCCTGCTGCCGATCGAAACTGCGCGCGGTTGCTGGTGGGGCGTGAAAAACCATTGCACGTTCTGCGGCCTGAACCGCGCCGGCATGGAATTCAGATCGAAGAGCGTCGCGAACGTCATTCAACAACTCGATGAGCTCTCGCGGCGTTACGGCATTCTCGACTTCAACGCCATCGACAACATCATCGAGCCCGAGTACATCGACAAGCTCTTTACGCAACTGGCTGACGCCAACACCGACATACACATTCATTACGAAGTGCGTCCGAGTCTCACGCGCGCGCAGCTCAAGCTGATGCGCAAAGGCGGACTGTTTTCAATTCAGCCCGGCGTCGAGAGTCTTTCAACCCATATTCTCAAGCTCATGCGCAAGCATACGACCGGAATGCGCAACCTCGAGCTCATCAAGTGGTCCACTTACTACGGCATCAACAATCTCTACAACATCCTGCTGCGCTTTCCCGGCGAAACGGCGGACGATTACCGCGCGCAGTGTGAGGTGATCGCGAAGATTCATCATTTCCAGGCGCCCTGGGCGATCGCGAAAGCCCGCGCCGACCGCGGCTCGCCGATGTTCACCGAGCCGGAAACGCAGTCGATCAGCCGGCTCGTTCCCTCCGCTTGTTACGACTACCTGTTTCCCAAAGATCGTTTCAACCTGAATCGCGTCTCCTATTACTTCGAACATGAGATGGGCAACACCCTTGCCGACAACGAGTACGAAGAGATCTTTCAGGCAGTCGGTGTCTGGCAATACCGGTGGCGCCAGCGTCCGCGGCCTTACCTGCGGTACAGAAAAGCCTGGGCGACGATCCTGATCGAGGACGGTCGCAACGGCTCACCTTCCGTAACGACTTATTCAGATCGTTACGCGAAGCTCTACGAATACTGCGCCGACGCGCGCAGTGCGAAAGACATCGCCGCGAAATTCGAGGGCGCACCGTGGGTCGATTCCGCGCTCGAAGAATTCCTCGAACGTGATTTTATGGTCCAGCTCGACAATCGCTATCTCAGTCTCGCGCTGCCGGAGAACGCCTACTTCTGAGGTCTCGAAATCGATGTTGCGCGAACCGCTTTCCGCCACGCTCGCTTCGCTTCCTGAGCCTTTCCACGCGCAGCGGCTCGAGTTGCTCGACATGCTGCGCGGCCGCGGCATTCTTTATCGTTCGCAGACTCAACCCATTCTCTCGCGCGATGGTTCTTCGGCGCGCTGGATGCTCGATTCGCTCGCCGTCACGCTCTCGCCGCGCGGCGCCGCGCTGGCGGGCAAGTGTTTGTTGCAACTGCTCAAACGATTCGAGGGGCGACAACTGGCGACTTACGGTTTGACCGGCGTTCCGATTCTTCAGTCGTGCGTTCTTCAGGACGACAGGTACCGCGGACTGCTCGTGCGCAAGGAGCGAAAGCAGCACGGTTCGCTGAAGCTGATCGAAGGCGTGGTCGATCCCGCTGAGCCGGTGATCCTGATCGACGATTCAGTCAGTTCCGGCATGTCGATGGAAGAGGCGACGAAGCGTTTGGAAGAGGAAGGCCTGCGCGTCGAAGGTGGAGTTTGTTTGGTGCGTTTTGGGTGGTACGGCGGTTATGCACGGATGCAGGAGCGCGGTTATCACATGGAAGCGCTCTACGACATCTGGGACGACTTCATCTCCGCGATGGAAGACGAGGAAAAACCGCCGGCGAATCCGTCGAAGTGGTTCCCGAAGTTTGAATGGCACACGGAGCAGGCGCCTGAACGTCTTCATCCGGCACAGCTCGCGCGCGTGGTGATGTCAGAGTACCTGTCGTCCGGACGGCTGCTGCGCGCGCCACTAACATTGGACCACAATTACGATTCGGCCGGCGGCGCGTGGGTGAGTTTACGTTCGCGCACGAACATTCATCAACGCTTTGCACGCGGCGGCTTCTGGCATTTTCCCGGCGAAAAACGCGGCTCTGCGGCGGCAGACGTCGTTATGGCGTCGCTGAGCACAGCGGGCCAACTGGCACAAGGTGAAGCAGGACTCGAGATCGTAAATCAAAGTGCTTTCGCGGTGACGTTTTTCAGTGAGCTGGAGCGATGTACGCCGGGACAACTCGACAATGATCGTTACGGGATCGTGGTGCGCAGCCTGGAGCGGCGCGAGAAGATGGGCGGCGCGTTACCCCGGATGCCGGGCATCAGGAACGAGTGGCATCAGTTTCAACACGCGCGCATTAAGAATGGTGGATTGGTGTCTTTTGAGCCGTACGAGTTGTTTCGTCATGAAGTGGTGAAGGCGATCGAGCCTGAGGCGACGTGGCAACCGACCGGCGTTCCAGCGCCTGAGAAACTTCCGTGGCACAAAGACAGAGACGTTTGCGGTCGCGTCGCGGAGCGCGCGCGAGATCTCGTGTTGTCGCAGTTGTTTGAACGTTTGGAAAAAACGGCGCCTGTCGCTGCTGAGCTTCTGCCGAAGAGTGTCGATACCTGCTACGTCACTGTTTACATCGACGGGCAGTTGCGCGGCTGCATGGGCACGCGCATTCGTGAACTCGACGAAGATCTGAAGCGAATGGCGGACGCTGCGGTTCGCGATGAACGTTTCAGTGAAAACACTCCGGCGGATGCGAATTCCGTGGCCGTTAGTGTTTCGCTGCTGTTCGATCCACTCGTCATCGGGCAGGCAACGCCCAAAGAGATCGTTAATTACTATCGCCACGGCGAGCAGGCGTTGATGGCGTACCAGGGTGAGCGATTGGGACTGCTGCTACCGTTTGTGGCGTGTACCTGGAATTACGATCCGGTGAGCTACGCCAAAGCAGTGTTGGACAAAGCCGGCTTAACTGAACCGCCGTACACCTGGTGCCGGTTTGAATGCACCACATGGTTGGCCGTCAGTGACGGCGCCTGGCCCACGATCGGCGGGTTTCCGTCGCGGTGTGTTGACGCGTCGCCGGACGATCTAATCGCGCTTCACATCGCGTTGCACAAGCAATACCTGCTGCAACACCTCCGGCCGGATGGAACGTTCTACTCGCGTTACCAACCTTTCCACAACCGTCTTTTTGAAGGGCTCGAGGCTGCGCGACAAGCTTACGGCGCGTGGGTGCTCGCGCGTGCTCACAGAGTTTTGGGTGGAAGCGATCTCAAAGACGCACGCGACCTTGCTATCGACTCGCTGATACGTGGTCTTTCGACGGACGAAGAAGACCTGTGGCTACGCTTCCAGGACGAGACGCCTTCAGTTGCCGAGCTTTCGTTTCTGCTGTTAGCGCTCTGCGAACTGCCTGCTGAAGATCCCGGTCGTTCGTCAATGAAAAGCTTGGCGGTGAAGTTATGGAACTGCATTGAGATTCCGCACG
>DASUOZ010000802.1:0-2555 GCA_036276375.1 Pyrinomonadaceae bacterium
GAAGACGTTAAGGAACGGATTCTTGAATTTCTCGCCGTGATCAAATTGCGGCCGGACACGAAGAGTCCGATTCTCCTGTTTGTCGGCCCGCCGGGTGTTGGCAAGACTTCCCTCGGGCGTTCGATTGCACGCGCTTTGGGCCGGCAGTTTGAACGAATGTCGCTGGGCGGTGTGCGCGATGAAGCTGAGTTGCGCGGTCATCGCCGCACCTATATCGGCGCGATGCCGGGACGAATCATTCAGTCGATTCGACGTGCCGGCGTCAATAACCCCCTCTTGATGCTCGACGAAATCGACAAGCTCGGCGCCGACTATCGCGGCGACCCCGCAGCGGCGCTACTCGAGATTCTCGATCCGCAACAGAACAACACGTTTCGCGATCACTATCTCGATCTGCCGTTTGACTTGTCGAGGATTTTCTTCATAGCGACTGCGAACCAGCTTGGGCCGATACCGGCGCCCTTACGCGACCGCATGGAGATCATCCGGCTCGCGGGTTACAGCGATCGCGAAAAACTTGAGATTGCCAAACGTTATCTCGTGCCGCGGCAGACCACGGAAAACGGTTTGAACGCCGCGCAGTTTAAGATCACGGACAGTGCGATCGAACTGATCGCGACGCGTTACACACGCGAAGCCGGCGTGCGGCAGTTGGAACGCAACATCGGCAGCGTCGCCCGGAAGGTCGCGCTGAAGATCGCCCAGGCCGAAGCGGAGAACGTTGAAGTAGACGAACGTGGCGTGCGTGAGTACCTCGGCCCGCCGCAGTTTTATCCGGAACAGGCGCGCAAGGAGTTGCCTGCGGGTGTGGCGACCGGAATGGCGTGGACTGAGATGGGCGGCGAGGTGCTGTTTATTGAAGCGACGCTGCTTCCGGGTGGACGCGGGCTGACGATCACGGGCCAGCTCGGTGAGGTGATGCAGGAGTCGGCGCGGGCAGCGCAGTCGTTCCTGTGGTCACATGCATCGGAGTTTGGGATAGATCCGGAGATCTTCAAAGACTACGGCGTGCACCTGCACGTTCCGGCGGGCGCGATACCAAAAGACGGCCCGAGTGCGGGTGTGACGATCACTTCCGCGCTGGCGTCGTTATACACGGGACGGCGCGTGCGGCCCGATACGGCGATGACGGGCGAAATCACGCTTTCGGGTTTGGTGTTTCCGATTGGCGGCGTGAAAGAAAAAGTGCTCGCGGCACATCGTGCGGGAATACGCCGCGTGTTGTTGCCGAGCCGTAACGAAGCGGACGTGGATGATATTCCGGAGGACGTGCGAAACGAACTACAGATCGTGTTTGTCTCGACGATCAACGAAGTGATCGAGACGGCACTGGAAGTTTTAGTGGCCAACCCGCCGCCACCGGTCGTCACCGACGCCGCGCGCGGCGGTCGCCGCCCCGAACCCGAACCGTTAACCGTCAAAGGCTCGTAGCTTCAGGGCAAAGAAAAACCATCCACAGATTACACAGAAATCTGCGTAATCCGTGGATGGTTTCGTGTTTACGAAGCGTTCGTTACGGCAACGCTTCGATATTGAAGAAGAACTTAAACGAGCCCGTCTTCTGCACTCCGAGCAGGAATTGCAGGTTAATGCTCTGTCCCGGAGCAAGCGGCGTCGGCACCGTAATCGTTCCCGCACTCATACTGCTATTGATAGCGCCGCCCAAAGACTGCGTCGGCGGTTGCTCGAGTGTAGTGCCAAAGACCGTCACCGAACACGGCGCCGTCGCCGGCGTACCCGTTGCCGCGCATGTCGCCGCATCGTTCACGCCGTTGACTACAACCGACAGCGAATCCAGCGCTCTCAGATCAGCGACGGTGCCCGATACCGGCAACGCGCTGAAATCGATGATGCGGAAGCGCAACCGCGTAACGGGTGCACCGGTCGTGTTAACAAAGCGCCGCCTAATCGACAACGTTCCGTTCGTACCGTTCGTGACCGGCGTAAAGTCGCGCACGCGATTTGGCGTCGCTGACGCGCCGATCGTCGAGTCAACGAGCAAGGCGGGAACGGAAAGGTTCAGCCGTGGAGCAGCCAGGTTCTGTGGACCGGGCGCGCCCAACCGCTGACCCGCGGGCGTGACCGTCGCCGACGTATCACCAAAGATGAAGTCGTCGTTGTTCACGTTCGCATCCATCAGCAAGCCGGCGGTTGGACATGGACCAAACACTGCCGGATTACCCTTCTTGCCACACTCGTCGCGGAAGTAGCTGTATTCCAGCGTGCTCCCGCTGAGAGGTGTCAGCGTTGTGCCCTCGCGTAAGAGGTCACAAGCGCCACCCGTATTCGTTCCGAAGCCGACGGCGTCAAGACGCGTCTGAGTCGAGAGATTCACCAGCGACGTCGTAGTGAATAGCGCGACGTTGCGGTCGTTCTCAATATCCTCACTCAGCACCTGATCGCCATTCGCGGCGCCGGTTCCACCATAGTTGCCAAGACTATAGGTCGAGCCGACAAACAGGTAATGTCCGCGTCCCGGAATCACCGTGCCATTCGGAATGACGCCGATGAGAACCGGGTTGGCGTTGCAATCAGCGCCCATCTTATACAGGCCG
>DASUOZ010000803.1:0-5871 GCA_036276375.1 Pyrinomonadaceae bacterium
GTGTGCCTCGTGTCTTCGCACGCGATCAGATCGACGTCTCGCAAAACCTGCAAAGCGCGATGCGTTATGTCCGCGAGGTTTCCGATCGGTGTCGCAACGAGATAAAGGGTGCCGGCCATGTGCTTCACAAAAAAGCACAAACCGCACGGAAAGGGCAAAGGCCCCGGCGTCGCCGAGGCCTTCGAAAGGAAGTCAAAAAAGAACGGGTAGGTTGCAGGCAGTGTCGGGTTCGAGCAGTGATTTACTGAGGGAATGGAATTCTTCGCCACCAGTCGTTGTTACTGTTCCGGTCGCGGTCGTCGCGGCGGCGGTAATCGTCGTTGCGACGGTAGTCGTCGTTACGGCCGAAGCCGCCGTCGTATCTGAAACCGTAAACGTCGCTGACGAATCGCAGTTCGCGTTGAATGGCGGACCACTGCGACCCGAGGCCGTTGTCGTACCAGCGCGGACGGGTGATGCGATCGACTTGCTGCGCTTCCTGCAACATTCGGCGCGCTTCGTCAGCGCTGCGGTTCAGGTCACGGCCGTTGCCGACCTTGGATTTAAAATCACCGACTGCGCGACGGAACTGATGAACCTGTTCGTTGATGCGATCTTCACGGCTGGTGCCGTTTGCGCGACTACGGTCCAAAGCGCGATCCGTGGCACGTTCGAAGTCTTTTGCCAAACGATCGAGCCGGTGAGCTGAATCGCGCACGGCGCGACTGTCGTAGCGTCCGCGATTGTCTGGATAACGATCCTGACGGCCCCATTGAGCAGCCGCTACGACCGGCAGGCTGAGCGCCACCAACGCCGCAGCCAAAATTGAAAATTTCAGTGTGTGCTTCATGTCTTGTCTCCTCAGATTCGCTTCGGTCTGGCAGGGTCCTCAGCCAGCGTTTCGCTGGGCTGGTCTTTGGCAATCGTTGTGCCTTTGGGCCGAAGGCTGAGAAACCCTCATTTTTGCGGAGGAAAACCGTAGGGCCGCTGAGGGGCGGCGCCAAAAGGTGCACACCTTACGGAAATCGTTACGCAGTTAAGCGGAGGCAAGGCGCTTTGCCACGTTTCGTCCGGAGCGGTCGCAAGCGGCTGTGCCGCCGGATGTGGCGAGGCTCGCACAAGTCACGGTGGGCACATGTCACGGCTCGAGCGAAACCAACTCTGGCTGGTCTCAGGAGGGAAGGTCGAGGAGGATGTTCAGGTGGCGGCGGATGTCTGACTCGTGCAGGACCGCACCGCGGCGGTTAACCGTGGTCCACTGCGGAGAGCCCGCCGACGACTTCGACAAGAGCAGTTCGTCGCTGGCTGATCTGAGGCCGAGATGCAGAATGTTTGCGGCCGCCAGCCCGCCGCCGCGAACGATTCCGTCGCGTGGCACGCGCGGCCAGCCCGCTTCGACCGACAGTCTGCGCACGCCGTTGGTGAGGGTCACAACACGTCCGACCATGGTGGAGTTTCCGATGCGAAACCGGTGCCCGTCAGCGGTTGAGATTTGCAGACTCGCGCCCAAGCGGTTCGCCTCGCCGGCGACGTTGGTGAAGCCGGCCAGCAGCCAATCGATCCCGGCTTTGCGCAAGAGGTCATTGGAATTGCGCAGCGCGAGGTAATCGGCCAAATCGCGGCGGCCGGCGAGACGCGCTTTTTGCTCGGCGTCCGCCAGCGCTAGCGCCCAGGCTTCGTCCAGTTCACTCATGTTCGTTTCGAAGAGTTCAGCAAAGGCACAAGAGGCAAAGAGATGGTATCATGGCCGCCGAATCGTCCCCCAAACTCAACACGGAAAAACATCGAGATGCTCCCAACATATCGAGTCTTGAACTTCGGATTGGCAGTGCTCGCGGCTGTCGGTCTGTTTGTGCTCAGCACAGTCACGCTGCTCGCCCAGTCGGGCCAGTTGCCCTCGCCAACCAGCCACATCAGCGACGCCGCCGGCGTCATCGATCCGCAAATTAAAACGCGGCTCGAGACCCTGCTGGCGAACCTGAAAGAGAAGACGAAGATCGAGCTCTACGTGGTGATGGTCGACACCACCGACGGAATACCGATCGACGAGTTCTCACAACGTCTTGCCAACGAGTGGAACATCGCCGGTAGAAACAGTCGCAGCAAGTCGTTGTTGCTGGTCGTTTCCGCTGCTTCGAAGACGTCGTTTACGAAGTTTAGCCGTCCGGCTCAGACTCAGTTGCCGGAAGGCGTGTTGGGCGAGATGAGTTATCGGATGCGTGGTCCACTGAGTGACGGCCGGTTCTCCGAAGCAATCGACGGCGGTGTGCGTGTGTTTGTGAATGCGCTCGCTGAGAAGATCGGTTTCAACGCCGCGGACCTGGAGCCGTCGACGTCAGTTGCCGCTGATCAACCGGTGAGTGCCAGTGAATCGCCGCAACCGCTTCTGGTCAGCGCGCGCGATGGTGAGAAGACGCGTCCACGTATCGTCGCGGAATCAGCAAAAGCACAGGATCCACCACCAACGGCAACGCCACCGGACGATGTTCCAAAGACTGAACCAACGCCGGAAGCGAAGCCGGAACCGACTACAGAGCCAACGCCGAGTGAAACAAAAACACCCGAAGCGACACCCGCGAAGAGTCCGAAAGTAGATCCGGCGCCAGGTGAGAGCCCCAAGACTGAGATAACGGAACTACCGGAAGCGCCGAAGAAAGAAACACCAAAAACGGAAGCCACCAAACCACCGCGCCGAAACCTGACGGCTAAACCAGCTCCCAGGAACCCCACAACGACTACGCCCGTTCAGGCCGAAGACGAGGAAGAGACCGTTTCGCTAACGCTGGTTCTTCCGGTAACCGAACGCGTCGTTAAGCTGAAAGAATTTCTCGACACGCACCCGGATTCCAGGGAACGCGCCCGCGCGATCGAGTATATGGTCAGCGCACACGCCGCTATCGGCGATCAGAAGTTAAAAAACGGCGACAGCACCGGCGGGATCGAACACCTGATGCACGCGATCGACGAAGCTGATCCGGCACACACCGCTGACAACCTGTTTTCCGGCGTTATCCTGCAAATTCCCAACAATCTTTACCTGCGCGGTGAGCGTGCCGCCGCTTTCAAAGCGGCGCAGAGCGTCGAGACGAAGTTTGGCGCCGATCCGAAACGCTTACTCGCCATCGCGGGTTTTTATCTGAGTATAGAACGCGGCGACGAGGCGATTCGCATCGCCGACAACGCGATCAACCTCGCGCCCGATCTCGCCGAAGCACATCGCATCAGGGCCATCGGTTTGCACCTTTCTTTGCGTCTCGACGAAGCGGCAGACGAGTACAAACGCACACTCGAGCTCGATCCGACTTCCAAAGTGTCGCGCGTCAGTCTGGCCGATCTGTATCGCGCGTCAGGCAAAGCTGAGCAGGCGCTCGCGCTCTACGACGAACAACTGGCGACCGATCCGAAAGATCGCGCCGCGCGCGCCGGCAAAGTGATTTCCCTGCTGGAGCTCTCGCGCGCGGACGAAGCCAGGACGGAACTCGACGCCGCACTCACCTCAGAACCACGTAATCTGCCGCTACTCGCCGGCGCCGCTTACTGGTACGCCGCGCACGGCAACAACGAGAAGGCTTTTGATCTCGCGCGCCGAGCCGTCGCCGTCGAATCGCGTTACACGTGGGCGCAGATCGCGTTGGCCCGTGCTTACCTCGGTTCGAAGCAACCGCTCGATGCCGAGCGCGCGATGCGTTACGCGCGACAGTTCGGCAAGTTTCCGACGCTGAATTACGAGCTAGCGAACGTGCTCGCGTCGATGGGTCTTTACCAGGAAGCGTTTGACGCGTTGCGCGAGTCGTTTGAGATTAAAGAGGATCAGATTCACACGAACCTCGCGGGACATATGCCGGCGAGCGACGCGAGCTTCATCGATTTGCTCTCGCCCGAACGGCGCGCGGGAATCTTCCAGGCAAGCTCGGGCGACACTCCGGAAAAAGCGAAACTCATGAAAGCGCTACTCGCGTTGAGCAGCGCACTCACGCCCGCTGAAGGTGAGAGTGTGAACGAAGCCGTCGCGGTCGCGGCAGCGCAGGAGTTTGCTTCCGGTGGTGACAACATGCGCGCGTTTCGGCAGTTGTATGCGGCCAATCGTTTAGTGCGAAACGGCGTCGGCCTACCCACCGCGCTCGAGCTCCTCGCGGCGGCGCGAAAAGCCTCTGACGACGCGCTGAACGCGCCGACGTTGACAATGGCAGTGCAAGCCGACGAGTTTCGAGATCTGCGCGCGCGCGCGATTGCCGCCGGTAACATTCCGGACGTCGCGGATGCGCCACGCAGCGTGCTCGCAAATATTCTCAAGGGTCGTATCGAGCATCTTGAAGGCTGGGCGCTGTTCAATCAGGAGAAGTACACGGAAGCGATCGAACACTTGAAACTGGCCACCGAGATTCTTCCCGTCAACACGCCCGCCTGGCGCAGTTCGCTCTGGCATCTCGGCGCCGCGTACGAGCAGACGGGTCTAAACACGCAAGCGCTGGATAACTACATCAAAAGCTACCAGGGTGGCGAGCCTGATTCAGTCAAACGCTCGATCATCGAGCAGCTCTATCGCAAGGTGAATGGTTCGATGGACGGGTTTGAGAATCGGCTTAGTGGAACCGAGACAGAAGCGGCAACAGCCCAAACAGAACCCGCCAAAACCGAAACCGAACCAGCGAAGACTGAACCGGAGCCGGCTGCAAAACCCACGACCGAAGCTCCGAAGGAAACACGAGAAGTATCCGAGGACGAGCTGCGGAGTGCGGCGTCGCGTCTGCGCACGAATATCAGAATCACCGGCAGCATTGTCGGCCCTGACAAGGCGCCGCTGGCAAATGTTACGGTCGTGTTGATTAGTCCGTCAGGCAGTGTGCTGGCCGCGACTACCGACAGCGAAGGCCGCTACTCTTTCACTGTCGCACCGTCGCAAAAGCCCTATCGCATCATACCGTCGAAAGATGGTTACAGCTTCGCGCCTTTGGACCGCACGTTTGCCGCGCTCATCGACGATCAGCGCGACGTCGATTTCGTCGCTTCAAGACAGTAGGCCGGTATCAGAATCCCACCGACGTAGTCGGTGGTACTTTCAAACTCTACCTACCACGCTCGTGTAGGATTAGATATGAAGTACCACCGACTACGTCGGTGGGATTCTGATACTTCCCAGACAGAAAAACACGGACCAGAACCGAAAGCGTGCTGGCCGGTGGGCTAATTGGCGCTCAGCGGTTTCCCCTCAGCGTCAAACACTTCAACCTTTCCATACTTCGTCAGCATGTCGCGCGCCTTCGAAGCATCGCCCACCGCAACTATTTGCAGATGGCCCAGGTCGATGTACTTCTGCGCTACGCGCTGCACGTCCTCCGCCGTAATTGCATCGACTTTCTGCGGATAGGTGTCCCAGTAATCAGCGGGCAGGTTGTAGAGCTTCTGCGTAATGATGTTTTGCAACAGCGATTGCGGCTGCTCGAGCGAAAGCGCAAAGCTGCCGACGATCGCGCGCTTTGCGTTCACCAGTTCATCAGCCGGAACCTTCTCATTGCGCAGACGATTGAGCTCGTACATGAACTCCTTCATCGCACCTTCGGTGACGTCGGTTCTGACTTCCGAGCTCGAGATCCACGTGCCGCGGAACTTCGAACCGCCAAAGCCACTGTACGCACCGTACGTGTAGCCCTTGTCCTCGCGCAGGTTCAGGAACAAACGTCCTGATGGACCACCACCGAGAACGCGATCGGCGAGCAACACGGCGAAGTAGTCCGGGCTGGTCCGCTCGATGCCGAGCGTTCCGAGCTGGAGCACGGTCTGCACGGAGCCGGGACGATCGATCAAGTAGATCTTCGATTCGCCCTGTTTCGGCGCCGCCGGAATCGTGGTTGCCGGAACCTCGCCCTTTTCCCAACTACCAAACGCCTTCTC
>DASUOZ010000804.1:0-4954 GCA_036276375.1 Pyrinomonadaceae bacterium
CCGCGCTCATCGAATCGGCAGACGACGCGATTGTCAGCAAGACTCTCGACGGGATCATTACGAGTTGGAACAAGGGCGCCGAACGCATCTTCGGTTACACGTCAGAGGAAGCGATAGGCCGGCCAATCACCATCATCATTCCGCCCGACCATCTGAACGAAGAGCCTGAAATCCTCGCCCGGCTCCGCGCCGGCGAACGCATCGAACACTTCGAAACCGTGCGCTTGCGTAAAGATGGCGAGCTGATCGACATTTCGCTGACTATCTCTCCGATCAAGGGTCCCAACGGTGAGATCATCGGCGCGTCGAAAATCGCCCGCGACATCACGGCGCAACGTCAGGCGCACCGTGCGCTCGAGGAGGCGTCGGCGCGTTTGAAACTCGCTCTGGATGCCGCCCATCTGGGCGACTGGATGTGGGATGCGCGAACCAACCTGGTCACACTCTCTGACACAGCCGCGCGTATTGTCGGTATTCCACCGGGTACACAATTGGACCGCGACCAGATGCGTAAGCTGCTCGAAGCTGAAGACCGTGAACGGGCGCGCCTCACAGTTGAAACAGCGCTGGCTGACCGCACGGATTACGAAATCGAGTATCGCCTCAAACGTCCGGACAATTCTGAGGCGTGGATTTCAACGACGGGACGCGGCATTTACGACGAGAATGGAACGCTCATTGGGCAGCTTGGTTTTGTGCAGGACATCTCCGCCCGTAAGAGCGCTGAAGAAACTTTGCGCGAGCAGGCCGAGGCGCTACGTACACTTAACGAAGTCGGTAAGGTTATTTCCGCGGAGCTCGACCTGCACAAGACGGTCCAGGCGGTCACCGACGCCGCAACCGAACTGACGGGCGCTCGTTTTGGCTCCTTCTTCTACAACGTACTGACTGAAGAGGGCGCGTCATACATGCTCTTCACGCTGGCCGGCGTGCCGCGTGAAGCGTTTGCACACTTCCCCATGCCGCGGAGTACCGACCTGTTTGGTCCAACTTTTCGCGGCGAAGGTGTCGTCCGTATCGGCAACGTCAAGAAAGATTCGCGTTACGGCAAGAACTCTCCTTACTACGGCATGCCAGAAGGCCATCTTCCGGTCACGAGTTATCTCGCGGTCCCCGTCGTGTCTCGCTCGGGTGAAGTGCTTGGTGGTCTGTTCTTCGGCCATCCCGCACCGGACGTTTTTACCGAGCGTGACGAGATCGTGGTCACGGGTCTCGCTTCGCAGGCGGCAGTGGCGATGGACAACGCCCGGCTCTATGAAGCGGCGAAACGCGCGCGCGCAGAAGCGGAAAAAGCGGCTGCCGATAATGAACGCCTCTACAAACAGGCCGAGGAGTCGAGCCGCTTGAAGGAAGAGTTTCTGGCCACGATCTCACACGAGCTTCGTACCCCGTTGAGCGCGATTCTCGGTTGGGCGCGGATGTTGCGCATGGGCCAACTGTCTGAGGAAAACGCCGCGAAGGCGCTGGACACGATCGAACGTAACGCGCGGGCGCAGGCGCAGCTCGTTGACGATCTGCTCGATGTTTCGCGAATCATCACGGGTAAGTTGCGCATGGACGTGCAGCCTGCCGATCCAAACTCCTTCATCGATGCGGCGGTTGAAGCAGTGCGTCCGGCCGCGGATGCGAAAGGTGTTCGCGTTCAAAAAGTAATCGACACGGGCGCGATCTCTATTCCCGGCGATCCGGTTCGGCTGCAACAGGTGGTCTGGAACTTGTTGTCAAACGCAATCAAATTCACGCCGCGTGGCGGGCGAGTGCAGATACGTTCGGAGAGAGTCAATTCGCATCTCGAGATCGTCGTCAGCGATACAGGCCAGGGCATCGCGCCGGATTTTCTGCCGCACGTTTTCGATCGGTTTCGGCAGGCGGACCAGAAAACAAGCCGGCAACACGGTGGTATGGGCCTCGGTCTGGCGATTGTGCGTCACCTCGTTGAAATGCACGGCGGAACGGTGCGGGCAATGAGTGACGGTGAAGGACATGGTTCGACTTTCACCGTCATGTTGCCAATCAGTCCGGTGTATAGCGTGGACCCTTCCGGTGGGCGCGTACATCCCGCAGCGCGAGATCTGTTGCCGCCGCTCGACGATGAATGTGGCGACAATCTCAATGGTTTACGAATCCTCGTCGTTGACGATGAAGCCGACACTCGTGAGTTATTGAAGCAGGGACTGGAATACTGTGGCGCGGAAGTCAAAATAGTGGGCAGCGCCGCGGAAGCGCTGAACGCCGTGATCGCCACAGTTCCCGACATTTTGATCAGCGACATCGGCATGCCCGGTGTCGATGGCTACGATCTCATCCGGCAGGTTCGTGGTCTTCCTCCCAATCGCGGCGGCAAGATCCCCGCGATCGCCCTGACCGCCTACACCCGCACCGAAGATCGCCTGCACTCTCTGCGCGCCGGCTACGACATGCACGTGCCGAAGCCGGTCGAACTGGCGGAGCTCGTCGCGGTTGCGGCAACAGTCGTGCGACGCAAGAATTAAAGCCGCGACTCAACTATTGCTTACTCCTCGCGCCGGGAGTCCACAGCAACCGGGCCGGGTATTGGACGCTTCAGGACAGCCAGTCACGCAGGCAGGAGTTCAGTTGGTCAATACGGTGGAAACCGGTCGCGACTATGTCGCGCTCGTAGAGGACGGTCGTCTACATTCGACCGAGTAGCTCCCGGTGAATACTGTCTCGCTTTAAGCCACAAGGAGCCTCGTTACGACAGTCGGTATCCAACAGCCTACTACCCAAACGTCACCACCTTGCGAGACGCAACGAAGATTTCTGTGAAGCAGGGCGCCGGTGTCGAGGACCTCACCTTACGACACCCGAACACGCGACACTTTGACAGTCTAGGTATGCTCGCGTATGATGCCTACCGATTCTAGGTATCAGGTGATCGCGAGGAGATCCGCACGTGGCAAAAGACAAGGCCGATCTGTTACAGGGCACGCTCGACATGCTCATTCTCAAGGCGCTGTCGCTGGGCGAGTTGCACGGGTATGGAATTATTCAACGCATTCGCCAACTGTCGGATGAAATGCTGAACGTCGAACAGGGTTCGCTCTATCCGGCGCTCTACCGCATCGAGCAAAAGGGTTGGGTGTCGGGACGCTGGGACATTCACGAAACCGGACGCGAAGCGAAGTTCTACAAACTCACCCGCAGCGGACGTAAACAACTCGAAACCCAGGAAGCGAGTTGGGACCGTCTCGTACTCGCCATCGCCAAAGTTCGCCAGGCTACCTAAGCGTTTCAAAGGAATTTCAGGCAATGAAGTGGTTCAACGTACTCCGCGATCGCCTGCGAGCATTACGCCGGCGTGACACCGTCATCAACGACATCGACCGCGAGCTGCGTTCGCATCTCGACTTGCAGACAGAGGCCAACATCGCCGCCGGAATGTCGCCGGCAGAAGCGCGCACACACGCGTTGCGCAGCTTCGGCAAGATGGAACGAGCGGCCGATGCGGCGTATGACGTCAAAGGCGGCGGCGTGTTGGAGACCGTATTGCACGACGTTCGTTACGGCGCGCGCATGCTGGCCAAACATAGATCGTTTACGGCCGTGGCCGTCATCACGCTCGCGCTCGGCATCGGCGCAAACACCGCGATCTTTTCCGTCGTCAATGAGCTCCTGTTGAGGCCGCTTCCCTACCGCGACGCAGAACGAATCGTGATGTTGTGGGAGGTCACGCCCGAGGGCCGGCGCCAGAACACCACCTCGCGTGCTAACTTCCGCGCCTGGCGCGATCAGAACTCGAGTTTTGCGCAGATGGCGGCGTTCAGCGATCAGCGTTTCAATCTCACAGGCATCGGAGACCCGGAAGAGCTCTCGGTGCAACTCGCGACCCCGGAAATCTTCAAAGTGCTCGGCGTCGATCCCATTCTCGGCCGCACGTTTCTGCCTGACGACGACGGCGCCGGCAAAACTCCGGTCACGGTGCTTAGTTATCCGCTCTGGCAACGGCGTTTTGGCGGACAGTCGAACATCGTGGGCCAGGAGATCACGCTCAACGGCGAGAAGTTTTCGATCATCGGCGTCATGCCGGCGAGCTTTCAGTTTCACATAAAGCATCGATCTGGCACCGGGCGTCCGGCTGAGCTCTGGAGCATCTTGCCGATGCCGGTTGGGCCAGGCGCAAACGAGCGCGGCCGGTTCCTTTCCGTCGTAGCGCGTTTGAAAGACGGCGTGCCGGTGGAACAAGCGGGCGCGGAGTTGCGAACGATCGAGGCGCGCTTGTCGGATGAGGCGCCGCAATTCAACAAGAATTACTCCGCGGAAGTTTTACCGTTGCGCGAGCAGTTTTTCGGCAACGTGCGGCGGCCGCTTTGGTTGATGCTCGGCGCGGTGGGTTTTGTGTTGCTGATCGCTTGTGCCAACGTCGCGAACCTGCTGCTTTCGCTGGCGACGTCGCGCGAGAAAGAGATTGCGGTCCGCGCGGCACTCGGCGCTCGCCGCGGGCGAATCGTCAGGCAGTTGTTAACGGAGAGTTTGCTGCTGGCGCTGCTCGGTAGCGCGCTCGGGCTTGCTTTCGCTCGGATCGGGATCAACGCACTCGTGGCGATCAGTCCACGCGATCTGATCAGTTTGCAGAGTGTGGGTCTGAATGTTTCGGTGCTGTTGTGGACGCTCGGCGTCTCCATGCTAACCGGAGTCATCTTCGGGCTCGCGCCGGCGCTGCACATCTCGCGGCTCAATCTCAACGATTCGTTGAAAGAGGGTGGTAAGTCGGAGTCGGCACAGGCGAGTGGTAGTCGACGTTTGCGTAGTGCGCTCGTGGTTTCGGAAATCGCTCTCGCGGTTGTGCTGTTGGCGAGCGCCGGTTTGCTGATCAAGAGTTTCGTTCGACTTCAGCAGGTGGATCGCGGCTTTAATACCGACAACATCCTGACGATGGTCGTCCGGCTGCCTGACGCCGCTTACAGAGAAGACCCGCAAATCGTGAACTTTTTTG
>DASUOZ010000805.1:0-5651 GCA_036276375.1 Pyrinomonadaceae bacterium
TGCGCGAGATGTACGGCGTCTGCGTCCAGCTCGTAAACCGTCGGCTCGAGCAAACTTCCATCTTCCGCAAATTCATACGAATAAAACCGGCGCGTGTCCGTTGACGCGAGCCACTGCCGTCCGGTGCGCGTGATCGCGCGCGCCTCGCCGCCGCGAATGCGAGCGCGTAACGCGTCCTGCTTGAGATTGCTCGTAGGCATGAGGTGCTCCTGGACCAGCCATGAGCCAAACGCCATTGCCAGCGCAAAGAAAAATCCCGGCAGCATCAAGCGATACACGCTTTGTCCGGACGCCCACCAGGCGATCGCCTCGTGACGTTTGGCCAGCAACGCGTAAGTGACCAGCACCGAGATCAGCATCGTCGCGGGAAACAGTTCAACCGTGATCAGCGGCAACAGAAAGAACAGGTACCGGGCGACGAGTCCCAGGCTCGCATTCGTGACCGCAATAAATCGCCACAGCTCAAACAGCGTGAAGATATTGAAGATCGCCGCCAGCGCCACGAAGCAAACGATGAAACTCAACGCCAGCGAGCGAAACAGCGTCGCGTCCATCAGGTTTGGAAACCGAAGCGTCGCCACGTGAATTGCCGAGCGGCGCCGCGTGCTCGACGCGGCCTTCGCACCCGTCTCGCCTCTTTTGAACCAGGAAGTGGGAAACGAAAGCTGAGCGCGATTGAACAGCAAAAGCAGAAAACTGACGAGGAGAATAAACACCGTCGCCAGCCACGGCCCCAAGTACGGCGAGACAGTGCCGACCCGCGCCAACGACTCACCCAACAGCGATAGGAGGTAATAAACAATCACAACGAGTAGCATTAGCAACACGCCTACGCTGCGTCCGCCGCGGCGCACGCGCATGCCGAGAGCAACGGCCATCAGTGAAAACACAAACGGCGCCGCCGCCAAAGCCGCACGGCGATTCAGAATCCGGACCGCTTCCCGCTGCTGAGTTTGGGTGCCTGACGCTACGCGCTCACGCAGTTCGTCCCAATCCATCGCATCCGCGTTCGTGTCTCGCTCGTTCAAGCGCTGAACGATGTCGGATCGTCCGGTATTAATGGAAAGCCTTAACTGATCCGACCGCTCAACGACATACTGCTTGTCAGTTTGATCCGCGTCGGGAAACTTGGTCGAGAGAACGTCACTCAGCACCAGCTCCGATCGATCGCCCGACGAATCAATGCGTCCGGAGCGCGCCGTGAAGACTTCGTTCTTCCCGTCGTCACTTCGCTGCGCGAAGATGAAGACGCGTCCCCACGTGCCGAGCGTCCTGTCTCCGTCGCGCACGTAGATGACGAAGCGCGGGAGCGTGCTAAACGTTCGCGGTTCGACGGGCGACTCGAGTTTTGCGAGGGCGCCCTGAAGCGCGATGCGTTCGAGGTCACGTGCGGCACGTGGCGCTTCCTGAAGGTGGAGATACGTCGTTGCCACGCTGAACAACAAACCGACAACGAGCGCGGGCCAGATCATCGTCCATGAACCGACACCTGCTGCACGCATCGCCACGATCTCGCTGTCGCTGCCCATTCGCGAAAAGCCGATGATGACGCCCGCCAGCGCGGCGAGCGGAATCGAGAAAACAAGCACACCCGGCAGCAACGCCGCTCCTAGTTCGGCGAGTAACGAAATCGGCAACTCGGTGTAAAGCAAAACCTCTGTAAGCCGGCTCGCCTGTTGTGCAAACAGCACTGCGCTGAGCATGAGCAACGAAAGCACGATATACGGCACCATCGCGCCAAAGATGTAGCGCGGAATCAGTAAAGAAGTAGGTTTAAAGTGATGCTTTAGCAGCGTTGCTCCAAGCCAATCCACAGATTAGACAGATGAACTTAGCTGACAAAGACCCTTCTGCGTAATCTGTGGATAACTCTTGTCAAACATTAGGTCGTATTCGCGGCATGCGCTCAAGCACGCGCCCGATCATTTGAAACGTCAACTCGGCCATCTCTTTCTTCGTCGTAATTGAAACTTCCCTCGACTCTTCCGCAAATTTTGCCGGCGGTAATTTCTCGGTCGCTCGCAAATGCGCGTGCAGGTGTTTCGAAATCGCGCCGCCGCGGCTGTTGCTGCATTGAGTACAACGCAACGACAGATCATTGCCCAGGTAGATCGTCTCGTCGCCATTGAACGGGCGATGACAATTCGCACAAGCCTTCAAGTCTGAAAGAAAGCCCTCGATCTTCAACAGCCAGACTTCAAAATAGCGCAGCACGGCTTCCAAATCCCCGGGCGACTGCGAAGCTGCTTCAAAACAGGCGAGCGCCATGCGATAGAGATTATCGTTTGCCTGGTGCGGCGGTGAAAAGTCGATCAGCAGATCGCCCATGTAAGAAAAGCCCGTGAGAATCGACGCGTTTGCGGAAAGGTTAAAGCGAGATCTCAGGATTTCAGTCTGGCGAAACGAAACGAGCTCCTGGTTTTCCTTCTCGTAATACGTGAGGTTAATAACCGTGAAGGGTTCGAGCGATGCGCCGAAGCGATTCTTCAGCTTGCGGCAACCCTTTGCGACGCCGCGGATCAAACCTGCCGAACGACTGAGGCACACAACGATCTTGTCAGCCTCTGCCAGGTTGTACGTGCGCAGGACCAGGGCCTCGGTCTCAAAGATGGCCACACGTCACCACGGAATGAAGTAGAGGATCCACGACAGCACGAGACCAATAACGATGAACTCGGCGAACACCTTCAATCCATAAAGCCACCGATCGCGCGTATTGTCTTTCGCCATTGCGCCGAACACAATGGCCGCCATCGCCGCAAACAGGCACATCACGAAAAAATGTCTCACGAATGCCTCCCTGCCGCGATATCAAACGCATCCAGCATGGTCAGGTAGTTCAAAAGCCCGGCAATCAGAAGAAAAGTGTTGCCGTATTCATAAGTTGCTCGTGCTGCTTGCACCGGATCGTCAGCGAAGCCGATGTCCAGTAACCAGCAAACCAGATACAGCACACCGCTGCCGAGGTTCGCGATCATCGGCGGCACCTGAAGCCACACAGACGAGCCCTGTCCGGTCGAAAGGTCGAACATGTGCCCGCCCATCGCCAAGCCTACAAAGAAGCAGAACCAGACGACGCCACCCATCAACCCCATGCGGCCACACTTCCTGAGCATCAGGTGGCCGCTGCCCGGAATGAACCAGGCCATAATGCCGACGAGCCACGCCGAACGGGGTGTCGGTTCAACGCGCTCTGCCTGTAACCGTTCCGACTTAACCAAATTATTCCTCCGTACCTATAATTCCCGCGCGCTAACGCGCCTAACCTTTTACCTTAAAGAAAGCTCGCTCGCAAAGAAGCTGGTCTGTCCTAGCTTGAGTCCGCGTTTTGAGTTCAAGCTTTAGCTTGTGTTAAGCGGCAACCTAAAGGCTGAACTCAAACGCCGAACTCTTCATCTCAAACATTAGCCGTCGGCATGACGACCTCTCACGATTTACCTTAGCTATTCGTAGATCAAAAACGATTCTCGCAACTGCTTGAACTCAAGCAGCGGTCGCTTCCACGTCTCGGCGATCGCGTCGAGCTCGAGTCCCTGCTCGAATGCTTCGCGGATCTTGTTCGTGCCGGCGATCACATCGAAGGGGTTCTTGTCATAAACGTACTCGTAAGGCGGAACCTTCCAGCGAAAGTCATTCGGATACATGTCGTGAATCAACTTCACCATCGCAATGCCTGCGAACACCGGCTCGAATGCGTCACGATCGGTGACGTGAATCTGCACGCCGCCACACGTCACGCCCGCATGCTTCTGAAAGGTTGGTTGAAACGCGCAACTTCTAAACAACACGCCGGGTAGATTGAGTGCATTGAGCGCGTCAGCGTATTCGTCCGGATCGATGTAAGGTGCGCCGATCAATTCAAACGGTCTGGTTGTTCCCCGTCCTTCTGAAACCTGCGTGCCTTCAAAATGCACTGTGCCGGGAAAGACTGTGGCCGAATCAAGCGTCGGCATGTTTGGCGAAGGCAGTACCCACGGCGCGTCGGTTTCGTCGTGCCAGAACTCTCGGCGCCAGCCATTCATCGGCACGATCTCCAGATCGCAGCCGATGCTAAAGTGTTCATTGAATATCCGAGCGAGCTCGCCAACAGTCATCCCATGACGCGTCGGCAGCGGAAACTGGCCCACGAACGACGCATACTCGGGCTCGAGAATGTTCCCCGCGACGCTCACGCCGTTGATCGGATTAGGACGATCGCAAACCACTACTCTCTTCCCGAACCGTACGGCCGCGCGCATGCAGTTCGCGAGCGTGTAAACAAACGTGTAGATGCGGCAGCCGACGTCCTGCATGTCGAAAACAAGTACGTCGACATCGTCAAGCATCGCTTCCGTCGGCTCTCGAGTTTCACTGTAGAGCGAATGAACCGGCAGACCGGTCTTGCGGTCCACGCCGTGCTCCGTCTCGATCATGTTGTCCTGCACGTCGCCACGAATGCCATGTTGTGGACCGAACAGCGCGCGTAGATTGATGTCCGGATGGCTGTGGACGAGATCCGCGGCGTGTCGGAAACCGTGATCGACCGACGCCTGGTTGCAGATCAGGCCGACGCGTGCGCCTTTCAGGTCCACGATCTGGTCTTCAAGTAATCTCTCAAGTCCCAGCTCTACCTGTTGCATTGATTTCTTTGTTTTGTCTCTCTCGAGAGTTAAGGTCATACTTGAGCCTCTGCCAATTTACAGAACCGATCCGCCGTTTACGCTGATAGTGCTGCCGGTGATGTGATCGGCCCACGTGCTACACAGAAAGACGACCGGGCCGGCGATGTCGTCCGGAGTCGCCACGCGACCTTTCGGAATCTCTTTAACGATGGCTTCAATGCGTGTCTTGTCCGCGAGAATGGCGGTCGTCATATCCGTGTCGACCCAGCCAGGCGCGACGCAGTTCACGTTGATTCCGAACGGTCCCAGCTCAGTCGACAAAGATTTCATGAACGCGATCTGCGCGCCTTTCGACGCGGCGTAGTTCGAGACGTTTGCCTCGCCGCGCTGCCCCGCCGTCGAGCTCACAATCACAATCCGTCCAAACTTCTGTTGCTTCATCACCGGAACAGTCTCACGGCAGACCGTCCACGTGCCTTTAAGATTGATCTCTATCGTGCGGTCCCAAAGTTCTTCGGAGATTGACTCGACCGGCGCGCCTTCCCAGATGCCGGCGTTGCAAATCAGGAAGTCGATACGTCCGAAATGTTCGAGTGTTTCATCAACCAGGCGGGAGGCTTCAGTCAATTGCGAGACGTCTGCCTGAATGGCGACTGCTTCCGCGCCGCGCTCTCGCGCCAGCGCGACGGTATGTGTCGCGGCCTGTTCATCCCGCACGAAGTTAACGACGACCTTTGCGCCAAACGACGAAAGCAGATCGACGACGGCCCTTCCGATGCCGCGCGATCCGCCGGTAACAACAGCTACTTTTCCTGTTAAGCCCAGGCTACCGCTCTGCACTGCGATTTCCGTTTCCCTTCCCGATTGGAAATCCGTTCACGAGATGGAGACAACAGCGCGCGTTTCTTCCGTTGTGGCAGCTGCTTCCGCCACAAAAGCCGCAAACAACCGTTGCGAGATTGCATCGCGTTCCCAGCCGAGCTCCGGGTGCCACTGCACTGCAACAATGAATCGATCCGGCCGTGGATCCTCGACGGCCTCGATAATACC